>JAESTF010000334.1 GCA_016763795.1 Flavobacteriales bacterium | reverse complement strand
TTGTTACCAGATATCGATTTTTTACATTGCGAGCACAATCCAGGTTTTAATGGGACGGCTCCGGAGCCCATTCATAGAAATTTAGGAGAGTTTTCTGATATGATTAAAATGTCGGAAGGACAAATTGACTGTGGCTTAGCAACAGATGGAGATGCAGATAGAATAGGTTTGTATGATAGTAATGGGGAATTTGTCGATTCTCACCATATTGTAATGTTATTGATTAAGTATTTGGTTGAAGAAAAGAAAATGACTGGTAAAGCTGTACTTTCTTTCTCTTTATCACCAAAGGTTCAGAAAATGTGTGAGCATTATGGATTAGACTTTGAAGTAGTAAAAATCGGGTTTAAAAATATTGCAGGAATAATGTTAACAGAAGATGTGTTACTAGGAGGAGAGGAGTCTGGAGGTATTGCAATTAAAGGACATATTCCTGAACGAGATGGGATATGGATGGGCTTAATCATTTGGGAATATATGGTTAAATCTGGAAAAACATTAGAGGAATTAATAGCTGGAGTTTACGAAATTGTTGGACCTTTTAAGTTTGAGCGTATTGATATGCACTTAAAAGAAGAAGAAAAATTAGCTATTGTTGCCAAGTGTGAAAATGGAGAATACAAATCGTTTAGCGATTTAGAGGTGAGAAGAGTTGAGGATGTTGATGGGTTTAAATATTTCTTTGACAATGAAGAATGGGTAATGATTAGAGCTTCAGGTACTGAACCAGTTTTAAGAACTTATGCAGAATCAGCTACTACAGAAGGGGCTTTTAAAATACTCGAGCAAGTTCATGCTGAGTTTAAGAAGTAATTAAAATCATCATCAGTTCGAGTGTTTCGACTTTTATATGAATGTATCGAGAACAAATGATTTCTAATACATAAGAGTTAGTGAAAAAATGAACAATAGCTTAACATATCATTTTCTAAAATCAGCGTTAACGCTTGATAACCCTTTTCTTTCTACCGATGAGTTTATGAACTGGATAGAAGAAAAGAAAGCGAATGTAAAGCATAAAATAACACCCATTAAATTCTCAGAAATGAGTAATTGGGGTTTTAATGATGTGACTGGAAACTTGGAACATGATTCTGGCAAGTTCTTTTCTATTGAAGGGATTAGTGTAGAAACCAATTGGGGTAATGTTAAAGAATGGTCACAGCCTATTATTAATCAACCAGAGATTGGATTTTTAGGAATTATTACTAAAAAAATAGATGATGTATTGTATTTTTTGATGCAAGCTAAAATTGAACCAGGCAATATTAATGCCGTTCAGTTGTCACCAACATTACAAGCAACAAAAAGTAATTATACTCAAGTACATAAGGGGAGTACGCCTCTTTATTTAGAATATTTTTTAGAAGAGAGAGAAGATGTTACTGTTTTGTTAGATCAGTTGCAATCCGAACAAGGAGCAAGGTTTTTAAAAAAAAGAAATCGAAACATTATTATTGAAGTTGATAGTGATATTGAAGTAAAAGAGGACTTCTGTTGGTTAACCTTAGGCCAGATAAAACAATTGTTAACACACGATAATATAATTAATATGGATACAAGAACCGTTATTTCTGGTATCCCCTATGGTAATTTAGAAACGTTAAACGAAATAGGTATCTCTAATAATTCAGCTTTTTTAAATTCCGAACTAGATGGAAGTAATGCATTATACAGTATAGAATCTATTATTTCTTGGATTACCAAACATAAATCATTTGCAGAACTAGAAGTTAAACAAATACCTTTAAAAAGCATTACCGATTGGACTAAAGATGAGTTAGCAATATATCATAAAGATAAAAAGTACTTTTCGGTAATTGCTGTACGTGCTGAAATAGGAAATAGAGAAGTTCATAGTTGGACACAGCCATTGGTGAAATCTGCACAAGAAGGAATAATTGCATTTATCATTAAAAAAATAAATGGGGTTTATCATTTTTTAGTACAAGCTAAATTAGAAAGTGGAAATTTTGACATAATTGAACTTGCTCCAACAGTACAATGTTTAACAGGGAATTATCGTAAAGGAGAAAGCGATTATAAGGTGGAGTTTTTAGATTACGTGTTAAACCCAGAAATAAATAATGCAATAGTTAAACATAGTTCATTTCAATCAGAAGAGGGTGGACGTTTTTTTGAAGAGCAAAATAAAAATATGTTAATAGAAGTAGGAGATGATTTTGATGTAAATGTTTCAGAGAAGTACATTTGGATGACTTTAAATCAGATTAAAACCTTTATAAAATTTAATAACTACCTCAATATTCAATCAAGAAGTTTGTTGTCGGTAATTAAGTTCGTTTAAATGAATAAATTAAAAATAGGAGTTTTAGGCTGTGCTAATATTGCAAAACGAAGTGTTCTTCCTGCAATTATAAGTATAGCTGAGTATGATTTAGTAGCAATAGCTAGTAGAACACTAGTGAAAGCTACCGAATTTGGGATTGAGTTTAACTGTGAAGCCGTAGAAGGTTATCAAAACTTGTTAGATAGAAATGATATTGAAGCTATTTATATGCCATTACCAACAGGATTGCATGAGGAGTGGGTAATTAAAGCGTTAGAAGCGGGTAAACATATTCTTATTGAGAAATCATTAGCAATGAATTATGAATCAGCTAAACGCATGGTTGATTTAGCTCGTCAAAAAGACTTATTGATTATGGAAAACTTTATGTTTTTGTACCATGGTCAGCACCAGTTTGTAAAAAAAATAATTGATAAAGGAGAGATTGGAGCGTTGAGGTGCTTTAGAAGTTCTTTTGGATTTCCACCTTTAGATGGAGATAATTTTAGATATAACGTAGCTTTAGGTGGGGGTTCGTTGTTGGACGCAGCAGCTTATACAATAAGAGCTTCGCAATTGTTCTTAGGAAGTGATATATGGGTAGAAGGTGCAACACTAAATAATTTGAATACCGAAGTTGATTTGTTTGGTGGAGCTTATCTGAAATCTGAAAGCGGAATGTTTGCTGAGGTAGCTTTTGGTTTTGACAATTTTTATCAATGTAATTATGAAATATGGGGAAGTAAAGGCAAGATAACTGCACAAAGAGCATTTACTCCTGGTGAAGATTTTACTACAACTATCACTTTAGAAAAACAAGGAGAACTATTTGATTATAAAATAGATCCTGAAAATCATTTTGTAAATATTTTAAATGAATTTAAGCGTTGTGTACTTCAAAAAAAATTTGAAACGAAGTATGAAGAAATATTAAACCAAAGTAGATTGTTACAAGAGCTAAAAGACAAAAGTGAAGTGTAAAAAAGGAATAAAATTATGAGCAAAGAAAGACAGTTCGACAATTTTGATGAGCACGCAAAAGATTATCGCGAAACACATGATAAGTCGGTAGAAATGAGCGGTGCAGACAGTGATTATTTTAGCGAATATAAAATTATTGAAATGCTAAAATTTGAAGATGCTA
>JAESTF010000333.1 GCA_016763795.1 Flavobacteriales bacterium | reverse complement strand
TTGCATCTGCCCATTCTCGTTTAAACGATTTTTTATACTTAGCAGCCTCTTCATAGCCAATAAATTTAACATCTTCTTTAAATCCAATATATGGCAAATAAACCCCTGCGAAGACAACTCCTAAGGCGTGATCTTTAAAATCAGTTTTACCTAATAACTTCATCAGTTCCACGATCAATCCCATCCAAACTACAAAACCTAAAAAAGGAACATAATAGACAATGGTCCAAGCCCATGATTTTTTAACCATTTTTACAGCCAAATAAGTTCCGTAAAAAGGTACTAAAGCTTTCCAGCCATCTTCTCCCATTTTTTCAAATATTTTATACAGACCAATATGAGCTGCTACAAAATAGATGATTGATAAAATTATAAATCCACTAATACTTATTTCCATTGTTTTTTGTTTTTTTCTTTGTTATTCTGAGCTTGTCGAAGGACAAGGCAAAGTAATTTTTATTTTTTGATAGACTTACACTTCGATAAACTCAGTGCGACACCTAATTATTTAATCAAACAACACATCTTCCATCGTAAAAATACCTTTTTTATCTGCAATGTATTCTGCAGCAATAACTGCTCCTATTGCAAAGCCTTTACGGTTATGTGCTGTATGTTTTATCTCTATATCATCTATTGCTGAGGTATAATTTACTTGATGTGTTCCTGGCACATTTTCAATTCTATGCGATACCACCGATAATTGATTCTGAGCTTTAGAGCCTCCTTTAACCCATAAATCTTTTTCCTCATTATTACTTAAAATACCTTCTGCCAAAGTAATTGCTGTTCCGCTTGGAGCATCTAGTTTTTGAACATGATGCGTTTCTTCCATTTTAATATCATATTCTTTATGTTTATTCATAAGTTGAGCTAACTGTTTGTTTAATTTAAAAAACAAGTTAACTCCAATACTACAGTTAGTTGCATACAATAATGTTCCATTATTTTCCGAAACTCTTGTGCTTATTTCATTAAATTTATCATACCACCCAGTTGTTCCAACAACAACTGGTGTGTTAGATTCAATGCAAATATTAATATTATTTACTGCTAATTCAGGGCTCGTAAACTCTATAGCTACATCAATATTCTTTAAATTATTAAACGTAAATTCATGTGTATTTTTTGAAGAAATTTTCAAAGAAACATTATGACCTCTTTCTAGAGCAGATCGTTCAATTTCTCTACCCATTTTTCCGTATCCTATTATTGCAATATTCATAACTTAAAAACTCAAAGTAACTTCCATTATTATTAATATGGTTTCTTTTTACATTAATGGTTTCTCTTAATGATAGAAGGTTAAAATCATAAATTAATAACCAACTTAAATCCTTTACTTAATTTATTATTACTTGTCAACTCTATACTTGGCTGCAAATTAAATGATAAATTATCGTTTTTAGGAAAATTAAATAAATGTGCATCAACAGCAGCATCAACAATATTAAAAACATAAAATAATCCTACTAAAATATAAGACAAATCTTTGTTCCGCTGATGAAAATCTAAGTTAGATTTTATCCCTGCTTCGGATAATACCCCTTCAAATTCATCAATAGTATTAGGATCTCCATCAATTCGTAAACCATAAGCAGTTTTAAATTTATTAAAGTTTCTTTGATTTGAGATCGCGAAATATAATGGCAAGCCTATCGCTGCATACACAATTGGCACTTTCCAATATTTTTTATTATACGCCTGTCCTAAACCTGGTAAAACAGTACTAAATAATGTTGCCTTATTAGGCGAATGTTTTTTTGTCTCTTTAATGTTTAGGGTATCCGAAAAAAGTGAGTCTAACGTAGACGATTGTGCGCTACTTTTTAATGAAGTTACACTAATCATTAAAAGCGTTATGATTAATAGCTGAATAGATTTCACAATAAAATTATAATCCTAACAATTCTATAATACGTTCCAATTCTTTTTCTGAAGTAAACGGAATCGTTAATTTCCCTTTTCCTTTAGAATTACTTTGCAATTGAACATTTGTTTTCAAAAAACCTGTTAAATCGTCTTTAATTTTTTGTTGGCTAAAGGATAAATCAGAAACTCCACCTTTTTTTAGCGTTAATAATTTTTCTTCTGTTCTTCTTTCCTTTACAATATCTTCAATCTGACGAACAGATAAGCCTTCTTTTATTATTCTTCTCGAAATAGTTAGTTGCTTTTTTTCATTGTCAATATTCACTAGAGCTCTTGCATGTCCCATGCTAATCTCACGAGTTCTTATTGCCAATTGAATTTCTGCTGGGAGTTTCAATAACCGTAAGTAATTAGCAACAGTAGATCGTTTTTTCCCTACTCGTTCGCTCATTTTTTCTTGTGTAAGATTACATTCTTCTATTAACTTTTGATAGCTAAAAGCTACTTCAATAGCATCTAAATCTTGTCGCTGAATATTTTCTACCAATGCCATTTCTAGCATCTCTTGGTCATTTGCAATTCGTATAAACGCAGGAATCTCAGTTAATCCAGCAATTTGCGAAGCTCTAAATCTTCTTTCTCCTGAAATTAATTGATATTTACCATAGCCCATTTTACGAACTGTAACGGGTTGTATAATCCCCAACTCTTTAATAGAATTAGCAAGTTCTACCAATGCATCTTTTTCAAATTGTGTTCGTGGTTGAAAAGGATTAGCTTCTATAGCTGTAATTAAAATAGCAGAAACAGAACCAACAACGTTCCCTCCATTTTCGGTAGTAGAACCAATAGTAATATCTGTTTCAGAGTTTTGAAGTAATGCTCCTAATCCTCTTCCTAATGCAGGTTTTTTACTCATTTATTGCAATTGTTTTTTCCTCTTCACTCATTTTAGTCATTCCATTCTTTTGAAGAATTTCTCGCGCTAAATTTAAATAATTAACAGCTCCTTTACAGCTTGCATCATGCATAATAATTGTACTACCATGGCTTGGCGCTTCTGCCAATCTCGTATTACGTTGAATAATAGTATCAAACATCATCATCTGAAAATGCATTTTAACCTCTTCTACAACTTGGTTAGATAATCTTAATCGAACATCAAACATTGTCAATAATAACCCTTCAATATCCAACTCTGGATTTAACCTTGCTTGAACAATTTTTATTGTATTTAGTAATTTACCTAAACCTTCTAATGCAAAAAACTCACATTGAACAGGAATAATAACTGAATCAGCAGCTGTTAATGAATTAATAGTGATTAGCCCTAAAGATGGAGAACAATCAATGATAATAAAGTCATAATCATCTTTAATTTTTGCTAACGATAAACGCATCATATGCTCCCTGTTGGGCAAATTGATTAATTCAATTTCTGCTCCAACTAAATCAATATGAGCCGGTAAAATATCCAAATTAGGAGATTTTGTATGTAAAATTGCCTCTCTAGGCTCAATCTCATTAATAATACATTCATAAATACTATTACGAATATTCCTTGGGTCAAATCCAACACCAGAAGTAGAGTTTGCTTGAGGATCTGCATCCACTAACAACACTTTATATTCCAACACTCCTAATCCCGCAGCTAAATTAATAGCAGTAGTTGTTTTACCTACTCCACCTTTTTGATTTGATATTGCAATTATCTTTCCCATAGTTTATAAGTTTGATTACAAAGTAACCTAAAAATAAGGCTTATTCGGCATAATGCTTTTGCAACTTACCAAGTATTTTTTAACAATATCTTGTGAATTGTTAGTTGATAAGTTTTAAGGAAAATAAATTTAAAAGAAACGTATCATTCTAAAAATAAACATAATTTTGTAATCATTACAATTTTATAATAATTACAATTAATGGATTTTGTAAATCATTTATCAACAAATAATATCAAACCATCTTTACAGCGAATAAAGATATTTGAATATTTATATGACAACAGAGAACACCCTACTGTTGACACTATCTATTCTGATTTAGTTAGTGACATCCCTACATTATCAAAAACAACTGTTTACAATACATTAAAATTATTTATTGATAATGGAATTACCTCAACAGTAACTATTGAAGATAATGAAGTAAGGTATGATGCCATTATGGAAGAACATGCACACTTTAAATGTGATGCTTGTGGCAATGTATATGATATTGAAATTGACATGTCAGATTTAAAATTTAAAAAAATGAATGCCTTTAAAGTCGAAAAAACAAATATCTACCTTAAAGGAAAATGTAATAAATGTTTAATAACTAAAAATTAATAATAGAAAATGGAAAGTTTAATTGGAAAAAAAGCACCAGTATTTAGTACTGATGCAGTAATTAATGGAGGAGAGTTTGTTGAAAATTTCTCATTAGAACAGTATATCGGAAAAAAAGAAGTTATTTTCTTCTTTTACCCATTGGATTTTACATTCGTATGCCCAACAGAATTATTAGCATTTCAAGCTAAATTAGAAGAGTTTGAAAAAAGAAATGTTGCTGTTGTTGGTTGTTCAGTAGATTCTAAATTCTCTCATTGGGCTTGGTTAAATACCGACAAAAATGATGGTGGAATTAAAGGTGTTAAATATCCTTTAGTAGCAGATTTATCTAAAACAATTGCTGAAAACTTTGGTGTTTTAGCAGGTGAGTATGATTTTACAGAAGAAGGAGAAGCTACTTTTGTTGGAGCACCAGTTGCTTACAGGGGTACTTTTTTAATTGATAAAGAAGGAGTAATTAGACACTGTGTAGTAAATGATTTACCATTAGGTAGAAGCATTCATGAAACATTAATAATGGTGGATGCATTACAATTTTTTGAAGCAAACGGAGAAGTTTGTCCTGCAGGATGGAGCAAAGGTGATGACGGAATGACTGCTACTTCTGATGGTGTTGCTGAATATTTGACTTCACATTAATTAATTTTATTTTTAGTGTTTGGTTGCTAATTTTCAGCATACCATACACCAAAAATTATATACTAACAACAAAATTTTAAAATTATGGCTTTTGAATTACCAGCGTTACCATACGCTTACGATGCACTTGAACCGCATATAGATGCTAGAACAATGGAGATACACCATTCTAAGCACCACAATGGTTACACAACAAACTTAAACAATGCAGTTGCAGGAACAGATCTTGAAGGAAAATCTATTGAAGATATTTTAGCAGGAATAGACATGAAAAATGGCGCTGTTAGAAATAATGGTGGTGGATATTTTAATCACGATTTATTTTGGAAAGTAATGTCTCCAAATGGAGGGGGAAATCCAACTGGTGCAGTTGCTGATGCAATTGATGCTAAATTTGGTTCTTACGATAACTTTAAAGATGCTTTTGCTAAAGCTGCAGCAACAAGATTTGGTTCTGGTTGGGCTTGGTTATGCAAAATGGATGATGGAAGTGTTGATGTTTGCTCTACTGCAAATCAGGACAACCCATTAATGCCTGGTATTGATTGTGGAGGAACTCCAATTTTAGGATTAGACGTTTGGGAACATGCCTATTACTTAAACTACCAAAACAGAAGACCAGATTATATTAATGCATTTTTCAATGTAATTAACTGGGATGAAGTGAATGCTAGATTTAAGGGATAGATATTCTCGCAAATAAAAAAAAGCTCCTTATTGTACTCTACATAAGGGGCTTTTTTTATAAAAATTATAAAATATTATTGCTTAATCAACTTAACCACTTTTTGATTTTCTTTATCCTGAATTTTCAAGAAGTATATACCTCTATTAAAGTCTTTTAAAGGAATTTCTAATTGAGATTTAATTATCTTATCTAATCGATAAACTTCTTTACCTGCAATGTTTATTATTAAAACTTGTGTATTTTGATTATTAGACCAATTCGAAATACCAAAATCAATAGTTACATTGTTGCTTGTTGGATTAGGATAAACCTTAATTTCTTCTCCGAAAGCACTTTCAATAATACTTGTAATAATTACATTTACACAAGCCGAAGTATCTATACAACCTCCTAAAGTTACCACAACTGCATAATCACCATTGGATCCAGCAGTATAATTAACATTTGTTTCTCCTATTATTGCTGTGTTTCCATTATTGCAGTCTATCCACATATAAGCTCCTCCTGTTTGTTTTGCAGTAATTGTATTACCAACTGTAGTAGTTGAGGCATCAACTGTGTTGATGGTTAAATTTAAAGTAACCACAGAATCACACCCTGCTAAATTGGTTAATGTTACTGTTGGTATATTTGTAGATGCTGTATAAGTAGTTGAATTTAACGACCAAGTATATGTATTACAAGCCGCTTGTGTATCTATTCCTGTATTACCACTGTTTATTATTAAGTTTAAGGTTACTACACTATCACACCCTGTTACATTGGTTAATATTACTGTTGGTGTACTTGTAGATGCTGTATATGTAGTTGAGTTTAACGGCCAAGTATATGTATTACACGCTACTTGTGTATCTGCTCCTGTATTACTGTTAATTGTTAAGTTTAAGGTAACCACAGAATCACACCCTATTGCATTGGTTAACGTAACAGTTGGCAGATTGGTTGATGAAGTATAAATAGTTGAATTTAACGGCCAAATATAGGTACTACAAGCTACTTGAGTATCTACCCCTGCTGTTGAAGCACAAAAAACATAAGCCGCCCCTGCACTACTCAATGTATTATTTCCTGAAGCATCTTCATCTTCTCTGTAAGCTCCTGCAATAAAATGGTTTCCCGAAATGGATACAGAATAACCAAAATAATCACCAGCTGCTCTATCGGAGGCAACTATCTTTTGTGCTTCTAACCAAGTTCCTGCTCCATTTTTTTCAAAAACATACGAAGATCCTGCATTGCTTAATGTATTGTTTCCTAAGGCATTTTGATCTTCATATATAGCTCCTACAATAACATGGTTTCCCGAAATCGATACAGAAAAACCAAACCGATCTTGAGAGAACCTGTCAGAAGCTACTATTTTTTGTATCTCCATCCAATTTCCTACACCATTTCTTTCAAAAATATACGCAGATCCAGACTTTAATAATGTATTGTTTCCTAAGGCATCTTCACTATCATAATGAGACCCTACAATGGCGTAGTTCCCCGAAATGGATACAGAAAAACCAAGAAAATCACCAGATGCTCTATCGGAGGCGACTATTTTTTGTACCTCCCCCCAGTTTCCTACACCATTTCTTTCATAAACATAGGCAGCTCCTGCCTGGGGTAATACATTGTTTCCTAAAGCATCTTTGCTTCCATACCTAGCTCCTACAATGGCATAACCCCCTGAAATGGCTACAGAGTAGCCAAAGTAAATATTAGCCTCTCTATCGGAAGCAACTATTTTTTGTGCCTCTAACCAAATTCCCGTTCCATTTCTTTCAAAAATATACGCAGAACCAGACCGGACTAGTGAATTGTTTCCTAAGGCATCTTCACTTTCTTGGGTAGCTCCTACAATCGCATAATTTCCTGAAATAGATACTGAAAAACCAAAATTATCATTAGGCCACCTGTCAGAGGCTACTATTTTTTGTACCTCTACCCAGTTTCCTAGACCATCTCTTTCAAAAATATAGGCAGATCCTGCAGCATAGAATGTATTATTTCCTGAAGCATCTTCATCTTCTTGGTAAGCTCCTAGAATGGCATAATTTCCCGAAATAGATACTGAATAACCAAATAAATCATCACTTGCTCTGTCAGAGGCAACTATTTTTTGTACCTCTACCCAATTTCCTGCTCCATCTTTTTCAAAAATAGATGCAGAACCTGCATTGCTTAATGTATTATTTTCTGAGGAATCTTCATCTTCTTGGTAAGCTCCTACAATGGCATAATCTCCTGAAATAGATACGGAATATCCAAATCGATCATCACTAGATCTATCAGAAGCCACAACTTTAATTACTTCGTTCCAATTTTGAGCATTAAGTTGCATAACTGTTAAACTTATTACTAAGTATAGTAGATTTCTTTTCATAATGACACTTTTTTATAAAAATAAAGAAACTTATTTTAACAAAAAATATGCCAAATAAATGATTTGTAATGCAAATTGAGGCATAACTTTATTTAATGTTACAGTAATAAAAAGATTATAAACAAACTCTAAAAGTATTGCCCTATACCAATTACTATCCCTCCAGTATTTATCTCCTCAGTAATACCATAACCATAATCAATCCTAAAAATAGCGTTGTATATTTTTTTGTGCATAAAGCGCAATCCGCCTCCTGCATAAATTCTAAAGTTTTCACTATCTAGAATATCACTTAAATGACCTCCAGGACTTCTCCAAGAACCCGCATCCATAAAGAAATTAGTTTGTAATACAAACCAATTCTTCTCAATAATAGTATGGCGATACTCTAAATTCCAAACAGCACTCGCAGAGCCTCTATCTATGGTATTACCAACACCTCGTATATTCAAATTATTATCTACCGCAAATGGAGCAAAAGGGCTATTTACGTTTGTTGCTATTCCCAACCTTAATCTAGTTGCGAAATTCCCTTTCAAACCCACTCTTGTAAAATAAAGAAAATCATTAAATCCAATTAAAAATGCATTGTTAAAATCATTTTCTGTTACTACACCTTGTAAATTTAAGACACTCTTAAATCCCGACAATAAATAATAATCATATTTTAAATCATCATAAGTATAAACTAATTTTATCATCGATTTATCCTGTTCTGAGCTTAAAGGCACTTTACTTTTATCAATATTATTATCTCCATTTAAATAATTGTATTTCTCTGTAAAAAAATTAACTCCCAATCCTATGTTATTTTTACCCGAAATCTCGAACATCGCCATCACCTCAATAAATTCATTATTGTATTTATAATTTGCAACCAACTCATTAAAATACAAAGGTTCTTCATTCGTCCAATTTTGATAATTAATTCCTAAACCCCATTTTTTAGAAAATAAATAAGGCGCACTAAAAGTTGCTCCATAGGAATCAAATCCATTATTCTGATAAAATCCTCCTATCTTAATATTTCTTCCGAATAAATTATATTCATATAACCCAACATTGTAAGAAAATTTCCCATCAACAGTCCAAATATTAGCTTGTGGTATAACGTAAAATTTTCTTCTATTTCGTATACTAATTTGTAATTATTTCCCGATATTTTATCTAATCTAAAAGTTGCATTCGCAATCGCCACCTGCCGTTTTAACTTTTTAATATCTTTTTGAATAAGTATAGTATCCACGGCACTTGCTTCTTTTACAATCAAGAGTTTATTCAAAAAAATAACATTACAACGTTTTACTCCTGTAAATTCTATTTTAGAAATTACATCTTCTTGAGCCCAACAAAAGGCCGTAAGAGTATAAAAGAGTATTACAATTGTTTTTTTCAATTCTTTAAAACGTTGTTATTCAACAAAGGTAGGAAAATGTATAATGTGTGACAATTAAAACTAACAACTAAGTTAGTTACACTAACAATTTTTGATAAAAATATGGCTTCGATAATTAGCAAATTATTTATACCCCCCTATTCAATCTATTTTTTTCGTGTATATAATTAAAAGCATTTAAATTTTAAAAAACAATTATGAAAAAGATCATTTTATTTCCAGCACTAGCAATCTGTACTATTCTATTAACATTTTACTCTTGTAAAAAAGATAAAGGCACTGTTCTGCCAATAGTTGAAGAGACTACACCAACTCCTACTCCATCAACAAGTAATCTAGATAATTTTTTCAATCAAAATATATTGGATGGAAAACAATCTTTTACGATTGATGCGGGAATAGGACAATCAATTTCTGGATCAAAAGGAACCTACATTTATATTCCTGCAAACTCATTCCAAAACAATTCAAATAACATTGTTTCAGGAAACATTAGTGTTGAATTAATTGAAATTCAAACAAAGGCAGATATGATTTGGATGAATAAAACAACTACATCAAACGGTCAATTATTAGTAAGTGGCGGAGAAATATCAATAAAAGCATTTCAAAATGGAGAGCAACTTACATTATCTCCAAATGGTTCCGTTTACATTTCTATGCCAACTAACAACCCAACTAATATGTCTTTATTTTCAGGAACTGAAGATAGTTCAGGAAATATAAATTGGGACTCTACTACTACCAATGTAGCTGTTGATAGTAGTGGAAATTATACGTTCACAATTTATAGTGGAACATTAGGAAGTGATTCTTTAGGCTGGATTAACTGTGATTATTTTTATAGTCAGACTAACCTAACCACACTAACCATAAACCCTCCAAGTAACCATGACAATACTAATACTGTTATTTATTTGTTCTTCAACAACATTTACGCTGTAGCACCTACAGTATGGGACGGAAACGGCCCACACTTCCGTTCTTATCTAAACAGTTTACCTATTGGAGAACAAATAACGATTGTAGCTATTTCTGAAATTAATGGGCAGCTCTCCTCCTCATTTACTCCAATTACATTAACAGCAAACCACACAGAATCAATAACATTCTCTGCAACAACGTCTACAGACCTTCAAACAGACTTAAATAATTTATAAAAACAATAATATTAAAAATGGCCCCAACTAATTAGTTGGGGCTTTTTTATTGTCAATCCTTTTCCTTTCTTTGCAAAATGGAGTTAAAAACAATTGTATTAAGTAGAAGAAAAGAAAGTTCATTAGAAAGAAAGCATCCTTGGGTGTTTTCTGGAGCAATAAACCGAATAATTAGTGATACTGGAGAAGCTCCAGAAAATGGAGAACTGGTAGAGGTTGTAGATATTAACAACAACTTTTTAGCCTTAGGTTATTTTAGTGAAGGAACGATTGCAATTCGGATTATATCCTTTAAAAAAGAGACTATTAATCAAGAATTTTGGAATAAAACTATTCAATCGGCTTATAATCTTAGAGAAAATTTAGGTTTAACCGACAATACTTCTACAAACATCTATCGTTTAATGCACGCAGAAGGAGATGGTATTTCTGGGCTTGTTATCGATTTTTATAATGGTACTGCAATTATACAAGCACACTCCATAGGCATTTATAATATAATAGATAATATTAGTATAGCGCTACAACACGTTTATGGAAAACAATTAATTGCTATTTATAATAAAAGTGCTGAGAGCATTGCCAAACAAACAAACGAAGAAATAGAAAACGACTACATTTATAAAAAAGGTGATCCCAATTTAATTGGTTTAGAATATGACAATCAATTTAATTTGGATTGGATTAATGGCCAGAAAACTGGTTTCTTTTTAGATCAACGAGAAAACAGAAAATTAATAGCCGACTACAGTAAAGGAAAAAAAATATTGAATACCTTTTGTTATTCTGGTGGCTTTTCAGTTTACGCATTAAAAGCTGGAGCAAAAGAAGTCCATTCTATTGATAGTTCTCAAAAAGCAATTGACTTAGTAGATGAAAACATTAAATTAAACGGTTTAAAAAATCATGAATCTTTTACTACTGACACCTTAGATTATTTAAAAAAGAATACCATAGATTATGATGTTATTATTTTAGATCCTCCTGCTTATGCTAAAAATAAAAAAGCTAAACACAATGCTATTCAAGGTTACAAACGCTTAAACCTGATGGCTTTAAAACAAATAAAACCTGGCGGAATATTATTTACATTTTCTTGTTCTCAAATAATTAATCGTAAACTTTTTTACGATACTATAACCGCTGCCGCAATAGAAAGCGGTAGAAAAATTAGGGTTTTACACCATCTTTCACAACCTGCAGATCATCCTGTAAACATTTACCATCCTGAGGGAGAGTATTTAAAAGGATTGGTATTATATGTTGAATAGTTTTTATTAGTCTTAAATATTATTACGTTAATATCGTTTTGATTGTGGTATTATTGCTTTATGAAAAAATTACTCCTAATATTTATTTTGTTATCACTCCCTTTTTTAGGAAGTAGTCAAAATATCGGAGTTGGAGCTTCTGCTCTATATAATATCCAATCTGAAAGTTTTGGTGCAGGTGCACACGTTAGTATATTTCCTAATAACACATTAAGTTATGTACCTCAATTTTCTTACTATTTTATTGGCCCTGTTTCTGAATGGACTGCGGGACTGAGTTTGGAGCTTAAAATTTTGAGAGGTAATACTTTCGATTTCTATTTACTAGCTCACGGAGGTTATAACCGGTGGACTAACTCAGAAAATTCTGCACTCTCTGGAGCTTCACCGAGCAATTGGAATGCTGAAGCTGGTGCAGGAATCACAACCAATAAGTGTTTACGCCCATTTTTAGAGTATCGATACAATGTTAAATTTCAGGAAACTCACTTCCAGCTAGGATTATTGTATATCTTTGGCTGTGGAGGAGATGGAAATGGATATCGAAATACCAATAGAATGAGGAAAGGAGTTGTTTGTCCTGCCTATAATTGAATAACTATAATTTAAACTTATGAAAAAATCAAGTCCAATTTATTCTTTAGTTATAATAACTATTATAATAGCCATTACAATAATAAATACTAGTTGTAAAAAAGATAGAATTGAAGTTCCAGAAGAAAAAACTTTAAATGAGTACAACCCAGTTAATCAATATTTAGATTCAAAGAAACAACAAGAGCAAGAGTTTATTATTACAGGTCCGAGTAACGATACCATAACTGGTAATCAAGGAACAAAAGTTATTGGCGGAAAAAACTGCCTACAAGATGCAAATGGAGACACTATTGACTATCCTTTTTCAATCCATTTAGTAGAATTATACACTCCTAAAGATATGATTTATTGGCAAATGCCGACTGTAGCTGGAGGAAACATATTAGAAACAGATGGTGAAATTAGAATAAGAGCAACTGAAAATGGCCAAGAATTAACATTAAGTTGCCCTTACCAAATATGGATACCAAACACAGCTCCAAACAGTAGCATGACTATCTTTACAGGAGCAGATAATGGAAATTTTATAGATTGGTCGAACACAACAACCCCATTCTCATTAATTAGCTATGGTTATTCAGGAATAGTAAACTCACTAGGCTGGCTAAATGCTGATATCCAAATTGGTACAGGAAGTGGAAATACGCTTACTTTCACTTCACAAGTGGATGATTTGACTAATGTTGGAATCTTTATATATATACCTGCATCTAAAACTGTAATGCAAGTTTACAATATGACTTCGGGCTTAATACCAAATGGCTCAAGTATCAAAATTATAATGATGGCTCAAGATGCAAACGGACAATTATTTAGTTATACAGATAGCCGCACAGTTAACAGCAGCAGTACAATTGACATAAGCCTTAGCCAAACAACTGATGCAGCATTAACTTCTCATTTAAATGGGCTATAAACATTTTATTCTTAATAACTCATATTAATACAATTGGTAAAACATATTAAGAGACCATATATTACATCTTATGTAATCATAAGATTGCTAATTTTTAGTTCGAAAAGGTAGGAACATCTATGTTTCTACCTTTTTTCAGTTTATACCAAACCTTTTATTTAAAAGTCGACAACTTGATTTCACCCTTAAAATCTATACTTTCGTTTAACAACATATTTTATATCACATTAAAACATAGCATAGGATTACGTTATCTTTAATACAAGAAATGAAAAAAATAACCATTATATTAATCGCTCTTTTCGCTTTTGTGACTATTTATTCACAGAATAAAAATTTGAATGATAATTTTAATTGTCTAATAAGAAAATCTGTGGGCGACCTAAATAAAGATGGACTCTTGGACAAAGCTATCATATCTATGGATACAGTAAACGATGCAAAACCACTGAGATTGCAAATCTTTTTTGCTCAACCAAACAAAAAGTTTAAATTATTTTTTTCGTCCACCGAAATAATTGAAGCAATGTACCCTCTTGAAAAGAATGGAAAATACAATGGTAGCCAAATTCCGGATGTTTATATTGAAGAAGGAAAGTTGCAGTTAGATTTTTACATAAAAGGGAATTCTCGATATGAATTTAGATTTAAAAACGGAGAATTTGAGCTAACTTATTTTAGTTATGTTAATTGGAACAGTATAAATATTACTGAAACAGAATTTAATTTACTAACTGGAAAATACACGAAACAAACTGAAATAAACGAAACATCTGAAATTACTTTAAAAATTAAGGGGAAAATACAAATTAGACCATTACCTCAACTTAAAAACTTTAAACCATTTGAAAATGAATTTTACTAAAGATCAAAAAACTAAACCGTAGTTAATATAAAAATCACTAGAACATACTTAAAAATGAATGGGAATAAAAAACCCAACCATACAGGCAGGGTCTAATTATATCTTTTATCAAAAACTATTTCGAAAAAACTTTTTTCAATAAGTCAGTTCCTCTTGAAGCAGGATCTTGTCTAATTTTCAATTCTTCTTTTGCTACCTGAATAAATAATCCAATTAACGCTTTTTCAGTAACATACTCCTCTAAATTAGGGTTAATTTTAGTTACAAAAGGTAACTTATTATACGATCCAAAAACAGTAGTCCAATGTTTAGTCGCCCCTACTTTATCTAACGAAGCTTTAATTACAGGATTAAACTTTTTTGTTAATTCTATATTAGTAGCTTTATTCAGATATTTAGTTGCAGCATCATTTTCTCCCCTTAAAATGCTCATTGCATCAGTTAATGTCATTTCTTTAATTGCTACAACAAATATATCTTTAGCTCCAGCAGCAGCATCTTCTGCTGCACGATTCATACTTTCAATTGCCTCATCAACTTTTTTGCCTTGACCTAAAGCTCTTAACTTATCTTCTACTTTTTTAGCTTCATCAGGCATTGGTATTTTTATTTTAGGGTCTTTTAAATAGCCATCTTTTTGATTTAATTGAGCTACTCCTTTTTTTACTCCCTGATTTAAAGCTTCTTTTAACCCTCTACCTACTTCATCTTGGGTTAATCCTGCTACTGGCAAGCCAGTTTTAGCACTATTTGCTTTCTCTTTAGCTTTTTTTCTTAGATCTTTCCAATTTTGCGCAGAAACATTAGCCGCAGAAAAAATTATTAAACCTATTACTATAGTTATTACTTTTTTCATATTTATTATTTTTTAACTTTTTAGACTAATTCAATTACAGTGCCAAAAAAATATTTTTATCAAAACATAATATTACACCTCTTATTTATGTTTTTTTCTATCTTTAGCACTCAAATTTAAAATATAGATAAGTATGTCAGCTACAAAATTCCTTTCCGATATAGAAATTGCTCAAAAAAATGAAATGTTTCATATCAATAAAATAGCTACTAAATTAAATATAGATCTTGATGATTTAGAATTATATGGTAAATACAAAGCTAAATTACCACTAAGTATTATTGATGAAAAAAAAATCGCCAAAAACAACTTAGTATTAGTTACAGCCTTAACTCCGACACCTGCTGGAGAAGGGAAAACGACTACTTCTATTGGATTAACTGAAGGATTAAATAAAATTGGTAAACAAACCACCGTAGTTCTAAGAGAGCCTTCTTTAGGGCCTGTATTTGGAATTAAAGGTGGTGCTGCAGGTGGTGGATACGCACAAGTTGTTCCTATGGAAGACATTAACCTTCACTTTACTGGAGATTTTTCTGCTATTGAAAAAGCAAATAATTTATTATCTGCATTAATTGATAACAACATACAAAGTAAAACCAGAAGTTTAGGAATTGATCCTCGTACCATTGTTTGGAAAAGAGTAATGGACATGAATGACAGAGCCCTTAGACAAATAACAATTGGTCTTGGTGGCACACTAAACGGAATTCCTCGAGAGGATGGGTTTAACATTACCCCTGCATCAGAAGTAATGGCTATTTTATGTATGGCCGAAAGTTTTAGTGACTTAAAAACAAAACTTGGAAAAATATTTATAGGTTTTACCTTTGATAAAAAGCCTATTTATGCAAATGATTTAAAAGCTCAGAATGCAATGGCTATTCTACTAAAAGATGCCATTAAACCAAACTTAGTTCAAACATTAGAAGGTAACCCCGCAATTATTCATGGAGGCCCTTTCGCTAATATCGCACAAGGAACAAATACTATTATTGCTACAAAAACAGGACTTTCAGTTTCTGAATACGTGATTACTGAAGCTGGGTTTGGTGCAGATTTAGGTGCTGAAAAATTCTTAAATATTAAATGTGTTTCTGCTGGGTTAAAACCTAAAGCATTGGTTCTAGTTGCAACAATTAGAGCGTTAAGGCACCACGGTGGAGCAAAAAAAGAAGAGTACAATGACCCTAATATTGAGAGAGTAAAAAAAGGGTTTGCTAATTTAGAAAAACATATTGAAAATTGTAAGAAATTTGGATTAAACCCCGTTGTAGCAATTAATGCATTCCCTTCTGACTCTGAAGAAGAAGTGAAATTAATACAAAACAGATGTAAAAAAATGGGCGTGCAAGCAATTGTTGCCAAAGGATTTGCTAAAGGTGGCGATGGAATGATTGAGTTAGCAGAAGCGGTAGTTAAAGAAGTAGAATCTGGAAAAAACAATTTTCAACCTTTATACAATTGGAACTTAACCATTAAAGAAAAAATAGAGCGAATTGCAAAAGAAATTTATGGTGCTGAGGCTGTTGAGTATTCTAAAAAAGCAATTACTGACCTTAAAAAAATTGACACTTTAGGTTTGCAAGGACTTCCTATTTGTATGGCAAAAACTCAAAAGTCATTTTCTGATAATGATAAATTACTAGGAAGACCAACAGGATTTACTGTAAATGTTCGAGAATTTGAATTTGCTACAGGAGCAGGTTTTATAATCCCAATTTTAGGAAAAATGATGCGTATGCCTGGTTTACCAGCCACTCCTGCATCAGAAAATATGGATATTGACGATAACGGTAAAATATCTGGTCTGTCTTAAAATCGAACAGTAAGTATAGGTCTAAAAGTATCTCTCACTAAATTTTGAGAGATACTTTCTTTTACCAATTTACGTACGATTCCTTTTCCATGCGAACCAATAGCTATCATATCAATATCACTCTTTATGCTATAGTTTAAAACCCCTAATTCTTTGGTAGTATCTCTAAAAATTATTTTTTTATAACTATTTTCAGGTAATTGGAAGTGAGTAATTAAAGCATCCATTTTATTACTTATAGTTTCCGAACCTTTTTTCTGATCTGAAGTAACTACACGTAATAAATGAATTTGCGCATTAAACGAATCTGCAAACTTTTTTACTATTTCAAAAATAGCATACGATTCAGAAGAAAAATCAGAAGGAAATAAAACTGTATTTAAACTCAAATCTAACATTTTATGTTTAATGGTTAACACATTAAACTGAGAATTTCTAATCACATTTTCTGTGTTACTTCCCAACAATAATTCTCCGACATTAGAAATACCATTAGACCCCATTAAAATCAAATCGACATCAAATTCAATCCCTACTTTGTTAATCGTTTTACTAATACTCTTCCCTTTCCTTATAATCACTTTAATTGTTAACCCCTTAAAAAAAGGAAGATCTCTAACTTTTTGTAATTTTTCCAGAACACTCCCTTCATCTTTAGTAATGTGAAGAATTATCAATTCTCCTCCTTTCGATTTAGCAATAAAAGATGCGTACTCCAATGCATAATTAGAATTCTCTGAAAAATCGGTAGGTATTAAAATTGTTTTCATTACTGTTTCTCTGTAAGTTTGACAAAAATAATTAAATGAATTTAACAAACCCTCTAATATTAGTAGTTAATGATGATGGAATTAACGCCTCAGGAATTAACGCATTAATAAATGTTGCTAAAGAACTAGGTGAAGTTGTAGTGGTAGCACCCGACAAACCACAAAGTGGAATGGGTCATGCTATTACTCTTGATTCTACCTTACATGTTAAAGAAATGAATATTGAAGGTGTTAAAGCTTACTCTTGTAGCGGAACACCTGTTGATTGTGTTAAAATTGCTGTAAACAAAATTTTAAACCGCAAACCAGATTTAATTATTTCTGGAATTTATTACGGATCAAATTCTTCTATTAATGTTATCTATTCAGGAACAATGTCAGCAGCATTAGAAGGATCTTTGGAAGGCATTCCATCAATTGGTTTTTCACTACTCAACCACTCTGTTGATGCCGATTTTACAGCTGCAAAACATTATGCAAAACAACTAATAATAAAAATACTCAATGGAAATTATGCGAAACACCTCTGTTTAAACGTTAATATTCCTAACTTAAGTATAGACCTTATTGCTGGTATAAAAATTTGCAGACAAGCCAGAGGGAATTGGGAAGAAGAATATGATGAAAGAACAGATCCTATGGGTAGAAAATATTATTGGCTAACAGGGAAATTTATACTTGAAGATATAGGAAAAGATACTGATGAATGGGCTTTGTCTAACAATTACGTATCCATTGTTCCTATACAACCCGATGTTACCAACTATTCGTTAATTAACGATATAAAAGACTTAGAAAATGGATAAATCAGATTTTAAAAAAGCCGATCATATTTTAATAGGTCTAATACCTGGATTAATTTTTCCGGTGTTAATTATGACTGCAATTTTAGGTTATTATTCTAGTTTTACATTAGAATACATTATAGAAAACCCCATGTTCAGCCCTTTAGTAAATGATTTAAAAGGCGCTTTGCTTATCAATTTAGGTTTGTTTTTCCTTTTTTACTGGTTAAAAAAAGATAAATCAGCTAGAGGTGTTTTGTTTGCTACACTGCTTTATGCTGCTATTTATATGTACTATATGTTTTTTATGTAATCCTAATGAAGTACTATTTTGTAGCAGGAGAAGCATCTGGAGATTTACAAGCCTCTTATCTTATTAAGGAATTAGCTATAGCTGATAACAATGCTGATTTTAGATGTTTTGGTGGTGATTTAATGCAAGAACAAGGAGCCACTGTTGTAAAGCACTATAAGGAATTAGCATTTATGGGGGTTGAGGCTGTCATTAAAAATATCCGAACCATATTTAAAAACATTTCTTTTTGCAAGGATGATATTAAACAGTATAATCCTGATGTACTTATTTTAGTGGATTACCCTGGGTTTAATATGAAAATTGCCAAATGGGCAAAAACTAACAACATAAAAGTTTACTATTATATTTCTCCTAAAATTTGGGCTTGGAATCAAAAAAGAGGATTTAAAATAAAAAACATTATAGATAAAATGTTTGTTATTCTTCCTTTTGAGAAAGATTTTTATAAAAAATTTAATTACACTGTTGATTTTGTAGGGCACCCCCTACTCGATTCTATTGCTGATAGACCTCAAATTTCTTTTGAAACATTCTGTAGCACTCATCAATTGAATAACAAACCAATTATAGCATTATTACCAGGCAGTCGAAAACAAGAAATCTCATCCACGCTTTCCTTAATGCTTACTGTTGTTCACAAATTCCCTGATTACCAATTCATTATAGCAGGAGCACCAGCACAAAACCTTAGTTTTTACAAACAATTTATCAATAGAAATATTACTCTAATTGAAAATAAAACTTACGATTTATTACAACATTCAACAGCAGCCTTAGTTGTTTCTGGTACTGCAACATTAGAAACCGCTTTATTTAAAGTACCACAAGTAGTCTGTTACAAAACTGGCTGGTTATTTTACAATTTAGCTAAGCTCGTTATAAAAGTTAAATACATTTCTTTAGTTAATTTAATTATGGATAAAGAAATTGTAAAAGAACTGATTCAGAATAAACTTTCTACAACCAATTTAGTTAACGAACTAACTAAGATTATATCAATAGAGCCACGCAAAAAAATGTTAAAGGATTATGAAACATTAAATCAAAAACTAGGTGGAATTGGGGCCTCTAAAAGAGCTGCGACACTGATCTTCGGTTATTTAAAACCTTAAAGAGAGACTTCTATATATTTTCAGTTTGTAATTCCAAGTAGTTTACCGTTACCACCTAAAAAGCTCCGTTTATTAATTCATAAGGTTAGGATTCCTTTAATATGTCATATTAGACATCGCATTTTAATATTAAAGTACTAAATTTATAGACTTAACTAAACTATTCCTTTTAAATTATGAAAAAATTACTACTCCTTGTTTCTATTTTTTCTGTACTAACATTAGCTGCAGAAAGAAACGCGACTGTTTTAACAGGAAAAAAGGCCTCAGAAAAAGTAGCCAATAGCGAAATTGTAAGACTAAAAAGTTTTACAAACATTCCAAACTATGTAAAATTTAAAAAAGGCAAAGAGGTACCTTTAGTTAAATTGGAAGCATGGTTAAATCAGTTTTACATTTCTGATGCTAAGTATGGTGTTAAATTAATCAAAAAAGAAAACGGAAACTTAGGCTTTACACATTATCGTTATCAACAAACAGTAAATGGAATTCCTGTTGAACTGTCTGCTTTTACTGCTCACGTACAAAATGGATTAGTAGTTTCTGTTAATGGAGAGTTTTTTAGCGATATTAATGTTGCATCAAGTCCTTCTTTAAATGAATCCAGTGCATTAAAAAAAGCGTTAAATTTTATTAATGCTACAACTTATAAGTGGGAAATTAAATCTGAAGAGGCTCAATTAAAAGAAGAACTGGAAGATTTAACAGCAACTTACTACCCCCAAGGAGAGTTAGTTCTAATTAATAATAATGGTCGAATAGAGAATAAATTAAAGTTAGCCTATAAATTTAACATCTACGCTCAAGAACCTTTTAGTAGAAGAGATGTATTTATTGATGCTAATACAGGAAATGTTGTATGGCAGCAAAATAAAATTCATGAAGCAGATGTTACAGGAACGGCTACAACACTTTATAGTGGTACACAAACTATTACCAGTGATAATTCAACGGGACCATTTCGTTTAAGAGAATCAGGTAGAGGAAACGGAATAAGAACATTTTCTAATGGAAATACAACAAATTATTCTACAGCCGATATTACTAACGGATCTGCAAACTGGACAACTCCAGATGCAGCGTTAGATGCTCACTGGGGAGCAGAAATGACTTATGATTATTATCTAAACCAGCATAGTAGAAATAGTATTGATGGTAATGGATTTACACTTATTAGTCATGTTCACCATGATGATAACTATTCAAATGCATTTTGGGATGGAAATAGAATGACTTATGGAGATGGATCAGGAAACAATTCTCCTTTTACAGCATTAGATATTGCAGGCCATGAAATTACGCATGGATTAACATCAAACACCGCAAACCTAATTTATCAAGACGAATCAGGTGCTTTAAATGAATCATTCAGTGATATTTTTGGAGTAGCCGTTGAATTTATGGCTCGACCTGCACAAGCAAATTGGGTTATAGGAGAAGATTTAGGAGGTACAGGAATCCGTAACATGCAAAACCCAGGATTAAAAGGAGATCCCGATACTTATTTTGGAACTAATTGGGCTCCCCTTGGTGGTGGAGATAATGGCGGTGTCCATACCAATAGTGGTGTCCAAAATTTTTGGTTTTATTTACTTACTGACGGTGGATCTGGAACAAATGATAATGGAGATGGTTACACCGTAAATTCTTTAGGTATTACTATTGCAGGTCAAGTAGCTTTTAGAAACCTTACTGTTTATTTAACACAATCATCTAATTATGCAGATGCACGATTTTATGCAATTCAATCTGCAGTAGACTTGTTTGGAGGTTGTACTTCTCAAGTTCAAGAAGTTACTAATGCTTGGCATGCAGTTGGAGTTGGACCAGCTTATGTAGCGAATACTGTTAGTAATTTTGATGCTCCATTAGCATCATCATGTGTTGCTCCTTTTACAGTGAGTTTTAATAACACAAGTATTAACGGAACTACTTTTATTTGGGATTTTGGAGATGGTTCTCCAACAGTTACAACACTTAATCCTACTCATACTTATTCAAATAATGGTAATTACACTGTTCAACTAATTGCTGATGGAGGTGTTTCTTGTGGTATGGATACAGAAACAAAAGTATCTTATATTAATATTGACCCTAGTTTGCCTTGTATTACAATTTTACCAACAGCAGGAACTGCAACAACTCAAACTGCTTGTACAGGTACTATTTTTGATAGTGGTGGACCTGCAGCTAAGTATGGAGCCAATGAAGATGTACAAATTACAATTTCACCAATTGGAGCTGCTACAGTAGATTTAACTTTTGTAAGCTTTGATGTTGAAGCTGGCTCTAATAATAATTGTGATTTTGATTTTGTTGAAATATATGATGGAGCATCTACAGCTTCTACGTTAATTGCAAGATATTGTAATGATAATATTCCAACAACAATTTCTTCTTCAACAGGATCAATTACTGTCCTATTTCATTCTGATGGAGGTTTAGAAGAAGATGGGTTTGAATTAACTTGGTCTTGTAATCTTGCAACACAAGCTCCTGCAGCAAATTTCACAAGTAATGTTGACACAACATGTACAGGCGAAATTTTCTTTACAGACATATCTACCAATGCTCCAAATGCTTGGTCTTGGAATTTTGGTGATGGAAATACATCTACTCAGCAAAATCCAGTGCATGTTTATGCAGCAAATGGATTTTATACAGTTACTTTAAATTCGCAAAATACTATTGGTAATGACACTGAGATAAAAACAAATTTCGTTTTTGTAGAATCTCCAGTAGCACCAAGCGTAAATGGAGACAGTATTTGTGGTAGCGGTACAACATCATTAAGTGCCTCTGGTTCTGGAACATTAAATTGGTATGCTGCTGCAACAGGTGGTTCTATTATCAATACAGGAGGGTCATACACAACTCCAGTAATAACAACCACAACAACTTATTATGTAGAAGATGTTATTGTTGCTCCAACACAAAATTTTGGAAAAACTGACGATTCTGGTAGTGGTCTAGATTTTAACGCACAACAACATTTATTTTTTGATGCTTACACTGCATTTGAGCTAATAGATGTAACTGTTTATTCCTCAACTGCAGGATTACGAATAGTAGAGTTAAGAAACAGCTTAGGCTCAGTTTTAAACTCTCAAGTTGTAAATGTAACAGGAACTGGTGCACAAGTTATCTCGCTTAATTTTATGATAACTCCTGGTACTGATTACCAGTTGGGATTAGCTGCAAATACACCTAATATAGAACTCTACAGAAATAATGGCAGTGTAAATTATCCATATACACTAAATGGTGTAGCATCGATAACACATAGTAGTGCAAACGTTAATAATGGATTAGACCACTATTACTTTTTCTATGATTGGAATGTAAAAGAAGATGACTGTATTAGTGCAAGAACTCCTGTTACAGCTATTATTGAAATTTGTACTGGGATTAATGATATTAATGAAGGTTCACAAGTAACTACATTCTTAAACTCAGGTAATAATTTAGAATTAAATTTAACTAATTTAACTCAAGGTGATTACAACTTAGTCATAGTAAATGCTTTAGGTCAAACTGTAATAACAGAACAAGTTAATGTTAGCTCATCAAAACAAACTGAAATAGTTAATATGAACAAAGTTTCTAAAGGACTATACTTTATCAATCTTTATAATGCTAGTAGTAATTATACAACTAAGTTAATAAAGTAATTTAGAGTAAATCAAACTCAGAAAGCTCCATTAGAATTATCTAATGGAGCTTTTTTTATGCTTTAGTCTTATCAAAAGGGTTAATAATTAGAGCAAAGAATATTACCAAACCGCAACCAATTACATTGTACCATAAATAAGCTACTTCTTGTACCTCATAACCCATAATTAGCGTTCCTATCTTTTGCCCGAAAAAGTGAAGGATAATCACACAAGATTGAGCAATAATAGCTCCAATAAAAGTGGCTTTTCCTTTTATTCGTTTTAAGAAAAATGCAATTAAGAAAATCCCTAAAATAGTGCCGTAAAATATAGAACCAAGTATATTTACCAGTTCGATTAAGTTTTCAGAAAAAGCAGCAAAAAAAGCAAACATAATTGCCAATACTCCCCAAACAGCAGTTAATACTTTTGATGCAATTAAATAATGTTGTTCTGAATGTTCTTTGCTGTTTAATCGTTTGTAAAAATCTATGGTAGTGGTGGTTGCTAATGCATTTAGCTCTCCTGAAGTAGAAGACATAGCTGCAGAAAAAATAACTGCCAAGAGTAAGCCCACTAAACCAATGGGCAAGTAATTCATAATGAAAGATAAAAACACGTAATCGGAATCTTTAGATTTATTATCAGGTACAGCCTTATTTACTAATAACTTGGCTTTATCCCTAATTGCTATTGCTTCAGCTTCATTATTTTTAACTGTTTGAATGGCATAATCTAATGTTTCCTCATCATAGTTAGGATTTTCATAATTAGCTACAACCATTTTTAATGCTTCTTTTTTCCGATTAAAAACTGCTGAATAATCTGCTTCAATAACTTTCATATCATCAGCATATTCGGTTTGATACACTTTTGCAGTAGCATTTTCATTAAACAAAACGGGATGTTCTTGATATTGAAAGAATACAAAAACCATCACACCAACAAACAAGATGAAAAATTGCATGGGAACTTTCATAATAGCATTAAACATTAAGCCCATTCTACTTTCATAAACAGAGCTACCGCTTAAATACCGTTGTACTTGCGATTGGTCTGTTCCGAAATAAGAGAGCGCTAAAAAAGTTCCACCCGTAATTCCTGTCCAAAAAGTATAACGTTTATCCATATCAAAAGAAAAATCAATTACATCTAATTTCCCCATTATTCCTGCTACATTAATAGCATCTCCAAACGAAACATAAGCTGGTAGCTCATGAACAATAATAAAAAATGCAGCAAACATTCCCGACATAATAATTCCCATTTGCCATTTCTGTGTTAAACTAACGGCTTTTGTTCCTCCAGAAACGGTGTAGATAATTACTAAAATTCCTATGAGTAAAATGGTTAAACTTAAATTCCAATCTAAAGCCGTAGAAAGAATAATTGCAGGAGCATAAATAGTTATTCCAGCTGCTAATCCTCGTTGAATTAAAAATAAGAATGCTGCTAATAATCTACTCGAAACTCCAAAACGCGATTCTAAATATTCGTAAGCTGTAAAAACTTTTAGCTTGTAATAAATAGGAATAAATACTGCTGAAACAATAATTAATGCAATGGGTAAACCAAAATAATTTTGTACAAACCCCATCCCATTTTCATAAGCTTGTCCGGGAGTAGAAATAAAAGTTATAGCACTTGCCTGTGTTGCCATTACAGAAAGACCAATAGTAGTCCATTTCATCTCATTACCACCACGCAAATAATCTTGTAAGCTTGCGTTTTTACGTGTTTTCCAAGTTCCATAAACAACTATAAACCCTAATGTTCCGAGCATTACCACCCAATCGATTATACTCATTACTTATAAGTGTTAGTTAATAGGTAGAACAAAACAATTAAAAAGATTAAAAACCCTATCACAAAAATGTATAGCCCTTTCCAGTTTTTAAAGAAAGGTGGTTTTTGAAGATCATTTCCCATAAGACACAATATTAGCAAATAACTTAAATGCTCCTGAAACACCAGCAGGTAATTCTCTGAAAAATGAAATTCCTGTATAAATAAAGCTTCCTTTTCCGTAACTAGCAACTAACAAACTTCCTTTCACCATTTCTTCATTGGGATCTTTCCAACCTAAAATAGGAGTGTAATTTTTATCCCATTCATTCGGAAAATACAGACCTCTTTCTTGCACCCAATTATCAAAATCTGACATTAAAATTTTATTAGGAGTGTTCATAATAGTATGTTCAGGAGCTAAAAAAGTAGTTTTAGCTTCTTCAACCGTAACCCTATCTCTCGATAGTTTTAAAGGGTAAGGAGCCATTGTTCTAGTATCAACTCGCCTATTCGTATTGTATTGTACTACATAGTTACCTCCATTTTTTACGTACTCCATTAATTTGTCGTACACATTCGCCATGTAATCATTGGTGTTGTAAGTTCTTATTCCTGCAACAATTGCATCATATTGTGATAAATCATTATTCTTTAAGCTATTTTCATCCAACATGGTAATGGAATAACCCAATTGTTCTAAAGCAGATGGCACTTCATCTCCTGCTCCTTTAATATAACCTATTTTTTTGCCTTTAATTTGTACGTTTAATCGAACCAGTTTCGCTTTTGCTTCTGGTAATAAGGTTTGGGTTTGAATATGATCGTATTCAATCGCAATTAAACTTTTAGCTGTTTTCTCTAAATTATTCAAAATCACTTTCACTTCTCCAACACTTTCGTTAGCTGATGGAGTAACATTAAAAACAGCTATTATTTCTTCATTCTTTTTTATCAAATTATATTGAATAGATAAAGGTTCAGATTTCCAACCAAGAGGAAGGCTTAAGGAAACATTTCCTGTTTCATTTTCTTTGTGCGCTTGAAGAGTCACACGAATCTCTTTAGGTAAACTATTTGAGAAAATAAATACATTATCAGAAACATTAGCCGTTACTTTTGGCAATACTACAAACGGACGATAAATTTCTCCTTTTACTCTGTCAGTATGTTTATAAGTTACATTTCTGAAGACAGGAAAATAAACATCATTAATTTTAAAAGTAAACAATACTGATATAGAACTACGGTTTTGCGGAACTCCAATTAAACTCTGAGAATCTACAGTGTAAATCCCTTCAAAATCATGTTTTAACCAATACGGGTTTGTTTTTTGATTATTTGAACAAGTAAAGCTACTTTCAAAACTTAAGGTCTCATTATTAGCTAGCATAATATTAATTGTAGTATCCTTTTCTCCGTATTTTGCGTCAAGTAATTCTACTTTAAGACTGCTTCTATTCACTAAACGTGTAGTCAGTTTTATTTCTGTCCCAGTAGCCACACTATAATCTTCAGCTGTAACCTCAACAAATAAACCAGCACAAGTAGAAATTACTTCTCTAAGTTTACTTAGTTTCACCCATTTCCATTGTTCACTATCGGGTAATTTATCAATTAGTTGGTATGCTTTAAATAATTGAGGAACTATCCTTTCTGGGTGTTCTATTTCGTAGCTATAATTTGTTTCAGATAATATTTTTTTAATTTCATTGCCATTTTTTATTCTATTCCACGAAATATCAACACCATCAAAAATATCGTTATTCTCACCTTTTTCTCCTTTAACTAATTCTAAATATTCTAATTTAGAACCTCGTACTTTTCCAGAACCAAAACCTTGACTCTTATGCATTGTTCTACTTTCTGAAGCAATTTCAGAATACGATTTTCCTAATAAAGTATTGTAAGTTCCAACATCAATAGTGATATATTTAGCTGGATTATCTTTTGCTTTTTGAGGTAACTCTTTATCCCACCAAGTACTCGTGTTTAAATATAATCGTTTAGGTTGCCAAACAGATGTATATGCAAGTTGTTCAGGAAATGCTTTTGGATCTGCTGCCAAATCAAAAGCCTCTGCTGCTAATATTGCTGATGCGGTATGATGTCCGTGTCCTGCTCTTTTTGTAGGAGGAAAACGAGTAATAATTACATCCGGTCTAAACTTTCTTATTGCCCAAACAACATCTGCCAGCACTTTTTGTTTATCCCATTTTACAAAAGTTTCTTCAGCCGTTTTAGAATAACCAAAATCTACAGCACGTGTAAAAAATTGTTCTCCTCCATCAAGCTTTCTAGCCTCTAATAATTCTTGCGTTCTTAAAACACCCATTAAAGGTCCTTTTTCTGTTCCAATAAGATTTTGCCCGCCATCACCTCGTGTCAAAGATAAATAGCCTGTTCTTACCAATTTCTCATTGGCCATATAAGCAATTAATCGAGTGTTTTCATCATCGGGGTGTGCAGCAAGATATAAAACGCTGCCTAAAATATTCAGCTTTTTTAATGCTAATTTAATTTCTGATGAGTTCATTTGTTTTTGAGCAAATGTTGCTATAGAAATGAATAACAAGAGTACTGCAATAATTTTTCTCATAACTAAAATTTTGAAAAGTAAAAGTAGCCATTTGCAAACGAGATAAAAGTCCGCAATTGACAAAAGGTGTTAAATATTTTTGGGTAAAATCACCTTCTAATAAAATCGCCTACCAACTTTGTTAGAGTTCATTTTCTTCATCTTTTAAACGTTGAGAAGTGTAAGATGAGTTTGAATTTATTTAGGATTAAAATAACCATATTAACCTTTCATCCATCTATAACTATTTAAGATAGGTCAAATTACAGGACAAGAATTGGTTCTTTTATATAGAGCCATTTGTAGTCGTTTAGACTTTATAATGTAAAATTTCCGCACAAGGCTCAGCATCTTTAAATCTTTATTTTGTCATCGCTCAAAAATTTTACCTGTGGTTGTTTATTTGTATTTAAAATGCTATTTGCCTTAAGAAGGCTTTTTCCTCATTTTTTCATACTGCGTTCTCTGACTTTGCTTTATCTTAATAAAAATCAAGATAGCGTTAGATGTCCTGTGGACATGTAAACCTATGCTATCCACCATCCCTATACAAATGCTAAAACAATACTAAAGTAATTATTTGCTCCACAACAAAAGGAGAAGCCCTTTTGTTTGTTTTTACGAATTTATATATTACTCACTCCTTATTTACTGTTCGATTGTTCGTGAACTCTTTTCACAGCCATCGCTGGCCCAATTTTGTTTCAGGCCAGCGATCAATAGCTCTTTATTATTATATTAAATAGAAATTTAATTGATTCTAATAATTTTTAAGTAAAAATCAAAGAATAGATTATTTTTTATATTGTTTTACAACTTGATTAATTTTTCCAAAAATTGAATGACCACTATCATTTTTCACTTCAATTTCAATTCTATCTCCAAAAGTCATAAATGGAGTTGAAGCTTCACCATCTTTAATTATTTCTAAGCATCTTAGTTCTGCAAGGCAGCTAGATCCATTAGGACTTCCTTGATTTGCTACTGTACCCGAACCAACGACAGTTCCTGCCATTAAAGAACGTGTTTTTGCAGCATGAGCAATCAATTCACCAAAATCAAAAGTCATATCAATTCCAGCATTTGGAGAGCCAATTAATTCTTCATTTAAAGTTGAATGTATAGGTAAATGAAGTTTTCCATCTTTCCAAGCTTCATCAAGTTCATCTAATGTTACAGAAACAGGTGCAAAAGCGGTCCAAGGTTTTGATTGATAAAACCCAAATTGTTTGGCTAATTCTTGAGGAATTAAATTTCTAAGCGTAACATCATTAACGATTGTAACTAATTTAATATGATTTAATGCTTCTTTAGAATCAACTCCAGCCGGTACATCATCTGTAATTACAGCAATTTCTGATTCAAAATCAATTCCCCATTCATCATTCTCTATCTCTATGTCATCATATGGACCAATAAAAGCATCAGATGCCCCCATGTACACTAATGGATCTGTCCAGTAAGAACCAGGTAGCTCTGCATTTCTTGCCTTCCTAACTAACTCAACATGAGTTACGTAAGCGCTTGCATCTACCCAATGATATGCTCTTGGAAGTATCGCCATAACTCCTTCTTCTGTAAAATCAAATGCATTATCTACGGTTCCTAAGTTTAACGAATCATAAACATTTTTAAGTTTTTCTTCAGTACTCCCCCAATTGTCAATTGCCATTTGCATGGTTGAAGCAATTTCAGGAACTCGAACAGCTTTTGTTAATGCTCTATTAACTATTACTAATTCGCCATCTCTTGTATTATTATTTATTGTTGCTAATTTCATCCGTGTATTTTTGTTGTGAGTTAATATATTTATTGCTAACTAATCTAATTAAGGTGTAGTCTTTCTACTAATTACCGTTATAATAATTCCTTTTATTATTATCGATTTGAACTACAATTCATTTTCAAAACTAGTTAATTTATTTCTACATTTCTTTTTCTGCAATAAACATTTACATCATTTTAAATTCTATTTATTGAGTTTTATTTTATCGTATTTTTCTTCATTATAATTAATAAAAAAGGGTTGCCATCCTGATTTAAAGACCTCTGAAGCTTGATCTATCATTTCATCAGAAGCTGTAAGTGACACTCGAAAAGTACCAGGAACTTCTAGTGTTGATCCCGGAAGAACTAAAACATTACGACTTTCAAGGTAACGTGAAAAAGCTTCGTCATCTAACTGTGGACTTTTTACCAACATGTAAAATGTACCCTCAGCTGGGATTACTGTATAACCTCCTTCTCTTAACGCCTCAACTAATTTATCCCTGCGATGTTTAAGCTGAACTAGATCAACACATAACAACTCTAGGTCAGGCAGTGCTCTCTGTACCAAACAACTAGGAAGTAGCCAGCCTCCCATAGGTTGAATCGCATCAAACATTCTTCTCATCTTAAGTGCACCAGGAAATCCTGGAGCAAGTACCATATAACCTAAACGTAAACTGGGTGCTAGAAGTGTTTTACCATAAGTGTATATTATAATGGTTGCCGGATAATATTTTGCTGGTGTGGGGGCATGCGAACATTCATAAACAATACGAGAGTAAGCTTCATCCGAAATTATGGGAATATCGCGCCCCAATCGTTTACTCGCAGCTGAAACAACTTGAGCTAGTTCTGAAAGTTCACTATCAGAAAAAATTTTTCCACTTGGATTATGTGGTGAATTTACTAGTATAGCACTTGTTTTAGGACCAATAGCCTCTGCCAATTTATCAAAAGGAATCGACCAATCTTCAGGGTTAAGATCAACTCCTTTCGGAATAGCTCCTACAGATTTAATCATAGATCGGTAATAAAACCAAGGAGGACTAAAATATACTACTTCTGAATTTTTTTCGCACAAAGCTTGCAGGCATGTTACTAAACCAGAGAAAGCTCCTGTTGTAAGAAATAAATCTTCAACTGCAAAATCTAAACTAGTACGTTGTGAAAGAGCCTTTGCCGCTGCTGCTCGTGCTTCTTCCATATGGTGTACATATCGATAACCTTTTTCTTGGCTAATATCAACTTGTGTATGTAGTATCTCTCCAAGACCAGTTAATGAAGGATCATGAGGGTCTCCAAATAACAAATCAGCAACATCAGGATCACCCCGTCTTGCAACAACAGGACTATCTCGTAAAAAAGAGCCTAAATGTTTTTCGTATTCCTCTTTTGCTTCTTCTCGCGTTTCAGAAAATTTTATTGATAAGGTTTCTTTATTTATATCGTTCATTTAAGTATATTTTTTAAATTAATAATATCGTAATCCATTGTTTTATAATTCTCCTAATTAAAAATATATGGTGGCTTTAAGCTACCTAACTTCATTAATAAGGCTTGCTCAAGGGATTTAGCAATACTAAATGCAGTATGCTCATTATTTGCACCAGTGTAAATTAAAAGGCTTATAGGAAGACCATTTTGACTAATACCACAAGGGAGTGCAATGCCACACCATCCTACCATATTACCAATTTGGGTATTCCTTGAAATTAATGAAGATATCTTAGCGTGAGATTCATATGAATCGCAGCTAGAAACCAACTTTGCAACAATTGGTGTAGTAGGCACGATTATGGCATCTAGATTTTTAGTGCGAATATCGAGTTGAAATGAAAGTTCTTTTATTTTTTTTTGTGAATGTACTACTTGTTCAACTGAATAGTTACTGGCTACTTTTAGCCAATTTGTAACCCAATCCATACTCGAATTTTCAATTATTTTTTTATGTAATGGATATGCTTCTGTGGCGATTAAACTTGTTTCTTTAATCTGATCATAGATAATGTCAACCTCCTGTAATTTAAGTGAACAAATTTCTGTACCCAGACTAGCAAGGGTATTAGCAGCATCTAACACTGCATTTTTTACTTCTAATTCTATTTCATCAAAAAATATATTTTCACAAAGGCCAATCTTTAATTTTTCTACACGCTTACCACAATCTATTGGTTCATCTTGTAATGCTCCATACACCAATAATGCATCATTAACTGATCGGGTTAAGGTGCCTATAGAATCGTATGTAGGAGAAAGTGGACTCATTCCACTTACATCAATCTTTCCTACGGTTGTTTTAAGACCAACGATTCCACACATAGCTGCAGGTACTCGTATTGAACCTCCTGTATCAGTACCCAATGCAAATGGAATTAGTCCAGAAGCTACAGCTACAGCTGAACCACTAGATGATCCACCTGGAATAAAAGCTTCTTTTTTCCAAGGATTATGAGGTGTACCGAATGCATGATTGATTCCTAAAATAGTAGCTCCTAACGGACTCGTATTTGTTTGCCCCACTAACACCGCTCCCGAACGCTTCATACGTGTTACAATATCTGCATCTTTTGTTGCTATATTGTCTTCTAATAAAGGTGTGCCAGCACTATTCGGTTCTCCGGCAACATCAAACAAATCTTTAATCGCGTAAGGAATTCCATGAAGAGGTCCCCTATCAATACCATTATCTAGTTCTATTTGGGCGAAACGAGATTCTTCAAAAGCTCTTTCAGCGGTAGTCCTCACAAAAGCTTTGAGATGATTGTTACGAGATTCTATATCAGACAGTATCGTTTCAGTTAATTCCTCACATTTAAGACCTTCTGTCCTAATCATTCTTCCTAGTTCTTTTATGGATTTTCCACCTAACATCCTCATATGGTTGAAATGTAGTTTTTTAAATGACTCGTAAGAAATGATGCATCCTCACCAACTCCATCAATAAAATTTGAATTATATTTACGTTGTCTACGCAATCCTAATGCATAAACTCCTGGTTGTTCTGTTATCCCTGATACATGTTGTAATTCACCATTCTTATCAAGCATATCGATGTTTAACCAATCATAGGCTCTACGATATCCTGTTGCCCAAATTATAGTTTCAAAATTATCTTGTTTTAAATTAATTTCAACTGCTGTAGGTTCTATTTTTACCGAATTGATTCGTTCGGTTTTCTCATCGAACCCTTGTTTTGTCGCATAAGCATCTATCCGAGCTAGAAGTTCACGCATCTCCTCTTCTGCATGATTAACATCGTGTTCCAAATTAGAATCAAATTGTATTAAATGATCTTTTATACTAGTTACTCTACCAACCAGCTTTACTCCTAAGTTTTGTAAAATTCCAACATCAAGAGATCTTCCATCAACTGATCCTATAAGCTGAGGAGCAGGGTAATTCCGCTCAGATTCAGGATCTGCAGGTTGACAAAAAATTCCCATTTTTTCTACCCACCATAATATATCTTTATTACGGTAACTACGCGGAAGTCTTCGATGTCGGCCTACTGATAATGTTACGTTTCTTCCAGCATTTATCAATTCTTCAGCAATTTGTGCTCCAGTTGCACTTCCACCTACAATCAATACCTTTCCCGAACCTATCTGTTTAGGATTTCTATATTGATGAGAAATTAATTGTTTGTATTCTGAATTTAAATTCTTAGAAAATTTAGGTACAAATGGTGTATTACAATGCCCAGTAGCAATTACTATAGATTTTGCTTCCCATGTCCCTGCATCTGTACATATTTGAAATCCTTTTGTTCGTTGTGTAACAGACTCTACAATAACTCCAGTCTTGATCGGAGAATTAAAAGATTTTGCATAGTTTTCTAAAAACGAAATTAACTCTTGAACACTCATATAACCATTCAGGTCTTTTCCTTTGTAGCACCAATTTGGTAGACGGGTTTGATAATTAGGGGTAAGAAGACGGAGTGAATCCCAACTTTCATTCCTCCATCGATTAGCAATTTTTCCACGTTCTATTACAACATGTGAAATATTACACCCCGTTAGACAATTACTCATCGCCAACCCAGCCTGTCCTCCTCCAATAATAAGAACCTCTACTTGAGGTGTTTTTTTAGTTTTCATGAACTACTTTAAACTAATTTCATTGATTATCTCCTATTTCATAGCTGTTTACTGCTTTTTACTTTCTTCTCGTAAACCATGGTCAAGAAATCTTCCAACATATACCCCGTTAATCTGTGGGATATCAATTGCTTTTGAACCAAGCCATAAACCATGAGCACCTCCTAAAGTAATTTCAACTTCAGGAAAATGAGTGCGGAGTACTGTTATTCTTTCTAACCCTGTCTGACGGGAAGGAGTTGTATAATCAAAATCTTCAGCGCTCTCACGATGATCAAAAAAATTTAAGGTTATTGAATCTGGATTTGATACATTTAAAAGCTCTAGCATATCTTTAATATCTGCTTCATTTTCACCTAGTCCGCACAACCAACCAGTATCTACTTTTAAACCTGCAGCTCGTGCAAGATCCATTGATTGTAATTTTGAGTCTTGAGCAAGTGACCGTTTAGGTACAAGCTCCTTAAACAATCTACGGGAATTTTCTAAGTTATTTCTATATCTAGAGACTCCCAGTTCTGCTAGTTGTGAATAAAAATCTTCACGTGTACAAATTCCAGGATTAACTGCCAATTCAATATCTGAATTATCATTAATAACATCAGTCATTTTAGACAACAACCCAAGTACTTCCATTTGATTAGCACCAACACTTGGAAATACAAGTTCTAAACGAGAATTTGAATTACGAGCATCATTAAATGAATTTTGAAAGTCCTTCTCAGTTGCAGTCGTCTTTCGATCAACTTCTGAAGAAATACTAAGTCCACAAAATTTACATCCGCCTGCACACCCAGCATTTTTTAAAAGATTAAGTTGAACAATATTTATAGGCTTCCGAGAATTTGAAAATTCATCATTATAAATACATACATTTTCTTTTTGGACTTTAAAATTTGGTATATCTGAACACATAGAATTACTTTTTTTTATTTTTAATTATTCTAAATTAAATAATGACCAAAAATTAAAAATTATAAGAATATTATTCATCAGTAAAATCACACAAATGTGTTTACGTATCATACCGTATTAATTCGATCTAATAAAATAAGTCCAAGTGATATTAGGTTTTACTATGCTATATTCTTCGCAAAAGAATGACTGCTAAACCACTGAAAATCAATTGATATAATAAATTATTTCGTTTTGAAACAATATATTCATAAACTTTCTATGTATTTTTGTGGTTTATTCTCTTTGAGCATTTTTAGTGTATCAAGTTGTAATTACTTTTACATCCGGACTATCATTTCCTTTGTATTTAGGTGAAAGTATAGTGTTCTATACTCCTCCGTTTTCCATCTATAATAACATAACTTTCTTGATTGAGAAAATATTTTCATTTTCAACTTCAATGAATTCAAAACAAAAAAACCTAATCCATCTAGTAAATGTTAAAGAATTACCTAAAACAGTTCTTTATATAATTTAAGTCTCCTATATCATATATATACCTTAACATTATACTTATAATAGATGTACAACAATTAAGAGCGTTTATTTAAATTATTATGTTAAGAATTACAAGAAAAGTAACATAATGACTAATTATATGCAAATAACCCGCGGGAATAAGTTGGTTAGTTAATTTGTTCTGAATAAAGACTCTAAGAATTATACTATCAATTAACACTCTAATAACAACAAGCCATTTAGTCATTATCAATAATTCAATGCTTTTTGATTTTTGGTTTAATTTACAAAGAATTTATAACTACTTCTATCGCTACAGTTGTCGAATCTTTGCTCTGGTTATCATCTGCATAATACGGGTAAAGATCACTCTTTGATGCTAAGTAACCACCCAAATCAGATTCGAAAGGAGTTTTAAGTAATATTGGAGTGTATTTACCTTTTACCATAATATATAAATCTCTTGTATTCGGTTCATCGTTTAAATTCACACACATTTCAATAAATTCTATTAGCTTTTTTCGTGACTTTTTCTTAATCTTCTTAATGTCTCTAATCCGTAATAAAATAAGAATTTTGTCTTCCTTCATTTCTGTATAATATTCTATCTCATCTTCATTCACCTCATTATTTAAACTAAAAGATAGGCAATCTTTAATATAAAAAGTTAAAGAATCATCAAGTGCTACGTTGCTGCTTAATTTAGCTAGGTCCATTTCTAATGCCTCTTTAAAAGGTTCTTCAGCTAATCTTTTCTTTTCTGCAGAGCCATCATCAGTCGCTATAGCTATTAGAGCAGTAATAATGCTTAAGCCAATTATCCCTAAAATCATTAATGACCCTATACTGTGCCAAAATGGTCTTTTAACTGGTGTTCTAACTCTTTCTGTATGAAAAGCCTCTCTAACTTCTTTGGTAAACAATCGCTCCTTACTGTATGCTTTTTTGCAATGAGAGCATTCAGCTAAATAAGTCTTTCCTATTGGAAATAGTGGTATCCAAAAAACATGAAAATATCTTCCGTAGGTAAAAACCGTATAAGAGTTTTTTGTCCCACATTCTTCACATGTTGTAAAAGACAAAGTAGTTTCTCCAATTAAAGTTGATCTGTATCCAATTATTACCATAGTATAATCATTTGTTTTTGTGGAATGCTAATATAATAATTAATAGTTTTTAATTATGTATAGAATACCATTAACTAAATAAAGTTATTCTTTAGCAAAAAAATAGTAAAACAAATATAACCAACTGAAAAACAATATTTTATATCTACAATAATCCAATTTTATTTAGTTGATAGAAAACGGCAGCAGTCCCTAGCAATAATGATAATATCCAAACTATTTTATGTAGTGTTGGTGCCCCAGACCATATTTCGCCTCCTAATTTTGTTTTATTATTAATTTCTGAGACAGTAATATTTCCGCCAGGAAAAATAATCATTGCTACACCAACTATTAAAAATGAGGGACCACAAATTATAATTTTTGGAATTGAAAGAGTATTATTAAATACTGTAATAATTAGTATAAAAGTTATTAATCCTAAAATAGCGAGTACGATTCCTATTAATTTTCCTGCCTTCATAATTTTGTTTTTATAATACTTAAAATTAGGTAATTTGATTTATATTTTTAATGTAAGCCCCATCCAGCAAAACGACCCAACAATTAACTTCGTATTCATTTGCTTCATCTTTTAAACGTTGTGAGGTATAAGAAGAATTTGAAGCATCAACTACTATTTGTTTAGGATTAAATTGACTAAGAATTTCTTTGATAGAAAGTTGTGTATTTTTCGTTAACAACAGTAAATCAATATTCAATTTATCACTACTGTGGCTAAGTTGATATTTGTTGTCAATTATAGCAATTTTAGTGTCGTAGAATTGAAAATAATTTCTTTTTGTAAAGAGGTTCCTATTAGATATTCTATAAATATTAGAAAGTGAATATTTTTTAATGAGATGGTCTAAGTTCACTACCTTTTCTTTATCGACACCATTATTAATCCAATTATTTTGAACGTGAAACATTAGCTTACTCCTATTTTGAGTCAGCTTAATGTCTGAAACTAAAATATTATCAGCTCCATCAATAAAATTAATGGCAGAGAATTGAGGTATGTTATAAATAATAATTTTCCGCTGATCCAAACCCGAAAAACTTACCCAGAAAGTTGACATCAAAAAGACGGCAATAAAACAACATCCAAACAATAGGTACTTAAATTTTCGATAAGCAATTAATGTAATGATGAAAATAATAAAAAGATAAACGAGCCAAGTATCCGTAACGCTAAAACGTATGTTTTCTGATAAAGAGTAAGGTAATGAATCAATAAAATTAACCGAGGCATTTAAAAACTGAATAATATAATTTAGACCGAGTGCTAAATATTCGCCAACCACAGGTATAAATGATAGACTTAGGGTAATTATCCCTAAATACAAAATACCTATAGCAAGTGGTATTACAATTAAATTAGAGAGCATAAAATAATTAGGAAATTGATGAAAATACAATAATCCCAACGGGAATGTTGCAATTTGAGCGGCAATAGAAACTGCTGTTATTTCCCAAACTTTACGCGGCAACCAGTATTTCAAGGTAACTCTATCGTTTATCCAAGGCTGAATAATTACAATACCAATAACAGCCATATAAGAAAGTTGAAAACCAACTTCCATAATTAACAGTGGATTATAAATAAGTAAAACCAATGCAGATGCAGCTAATGTATTAAAGAAACTAGAATTTCTATTCGTCATTTTTGCTACAACGATAAAACTAAACATAGTTGCTGCTCGCATTACTGATGGTGATAAACCTGTAAGCAATGCATATACCCAAAGTATAATAATAAGTAAAACTCCTTTAATAATTTTACCATATTTAATTTTCTCAAAAAATGAAAATAATTGGCTAAATATTAAAAAAATAACACCCACATGTAAACCCGAAACAGCTAACACATGCATTGCTCCAGCACTTGAGTAAGCACTTTTTAGTTGAGCATCAATACTATCTTTATACCCTAAAATTAAAGCAGATGCAACCGCCAGTTCTTTTCCTTTAATTCCTTTTTCTTCTAATGTTTTAATTAAGTATTTACGACTATTATTCGCAAATTTAAAAATACCTGTTGTTGGAGATTGTTGTACTAATTTCCAATTATTAGAGCGCAAATAAGCTTGTTGATGTATTAAATGAAATGAAAGGTATTTCCTAAAATCAAATTCATTTGGATTTTTTGGTGGAGGAACATTTTTCAACTTGGGTTCAAAAGAAATTACATCGCCAACATTTAGTTTATCGGATAAACTATCTTTTTGTAAGTAAATAATCACTTTTCCAGTTCCTTCAATCCAACTACTTTGTGTTTTAATTCCTTTAATATTCAGTACCGTTTTTATGCTTTTAGCTTTATTTTGAGGTGGTTCAATTATTTCTCCTATTAATAATTGGTTGTTTTTTTCGGTTAAAAGTTTAGATGTGTTATTGGTGTTTTTATATTTCAAACTGGTTAAGGAAGCTCCTGATAAAATTAAACTGGCGTAAATGAATATTCCAAATAGCCACCTTATTTTATAGTTAGCATTTATTTTTTTAACTAATAGTAAACCGAAAAAAAAAATTACTAAAATTCCCAAACTTAAAATGAGATAATCTGAATTTGGTTTGAGGTAAACAACTCCAATTATTCCGAGAATAAATGGGATTAACAAACGTAACAAAGGAATGTGGTTTAGTTGTTGCATTATATTAGCTAATATACTAAAAATCTGTCATTTATGGGAAGATGAAATTATTACGAACTAAATCCATTAATTTTGGTATAAACTAAAAAACTGTTATTATGAAAAAACTAAATTTAGTACTGCTGTTAATTATAATTAACCTAACAGTGTTTTCTCAAGCTAGGGAAGGTTATGGAAATGATGATTCCCGAAAAATATATTCTATTATTATCTCTAAAGAAGGAAAAGTAAAGCATGTAATTAAGCAGGGAGCAATGATGATTTCTAAAGTTAATGGAAAAGTAATAAAAGGAAAATGGTATTTTAAAGCTTATCCAGATGTTGTAGTAATTGTTGGTTCTAAAGGTCAAATATTGGGTGAAATAGCTTTAAATAAAGAATTACCATTACGAATAACGCCTCCACAAAACCAATCAGGAATGAGTGTAGGGATTGGTATTGGACCTGTATCTGTTTCAGGTTTAGGTTTAGGTGGAGGTATGAAAAATTTTGACATGAAAAAATATCATGCTGAGATTGATGAACGACCAGAAACAAAAGAGGAAAAGATAAGACGAGAATATTACCTTAAACAAAGAAAAGAACAACAAAAAAAGGCAGCTGCTAAAAAAGCAAAAAAAGAAGCGAAAATTGCAGCAAAAAAGAAGAAAAAGAAATAAATTTATCGAATGAAAAATAAAATCTTATCTATATTTCTTTTGACGACTTCTGTCGCTTTTTCTCAAAGTATTGATGAACAAATTCAAGAATTAAAAAATCAAACAGAACTTTTAGATAATAATCTTTTAAAGCTTAATGATCAAATAAATGAATTGAAATTAAAAAAGATTCAAGAAGATATTCAAACGATTGGAATTCCAAAATTAAAAGAAGGTGAAGTGTTAATTAATCATTCCGCTATGTCTTTAATTTATTCCGAAAAACACGAACAAGCTAAATGGGTTTCTCACATTATAACTGCTGATATTATTAACGGAAAAGCAGGTAGAAGTAACGACTTTAGAGCAGATCCTTTAGTAAAAACAGGAAGTGCGATAGAAAAAGATTACTTCTTAAAAACATTAAAAGAAGGTTCTGAAGATAAATATGATTATGACGGTTTTGGCTATGACAGAGGTCATTTAGCTCCTTCGGCAGATTTTAGATGGAGTAAAAAAGCTTTATCGGAATCTTATTTTTATTCAAACATGTCACCACAGTTAGATAAGTTTAATAGAGAAAAATGGGCTGATTTAGAGGGTTTATTAAGAGGTTACATTTACGAACACCCAAAAACACAACTTTACGTAGTTACTGGGCCATTGTTAAACGATAGCCTGCCAATTATAGAGCGTAGTGTAAATAAAGTAAGTATCCCAAAATACTTTTTTAAAGTCGTTTTAGATTTAGTCAACAAAAAAGCCATTGCATTTATTATGCCCAATAAAGAGATGAAATACCCGGTTTCAAGTTATGCTGTAACTATTAACGAAGTAGAAAAAGTAACAAGTATAAATTTCTTTCATCAGCTAGAAGATGGCTTAGAAGAAAAATTAGAAACTCAAAAAGATATTACTATTTGGGTTCCTGAGAAACAAAAAGGAGATGTTACCCCACTTTACCAGCCCGATTTACCTAAAGGCATTTATAATACAATACAAGCTAAACGTAATATGGGTACAGGTAAAAAAATGACCATTAGAGGTACTGTGGTAGATGCTCGAAGAACGAGAAATGGTCACTTATTTTTTAATCTAGACAAAAGTTATCCAAATCAAATATTTACTATTGCTATTTGGAAAAAAAACATCGTTAACTTTAGCTACGATCCTTTAACAGAATGGAAAGGAAAGGAAATAACCTTAAAAGGAAAAATTGCTGATTTTGATGGGATACCTACTATGATTATTGAAAAGGAAAATATTGTAGAGATTAACAAAGAAAGTAAAACTATTTTTATTGTAAAATGATTTAATAATCAGCTTTAAAGAAAGCCAATGATTCTAAATTAATCATGTGCACATCTTTGTAATAGAAGTGTAAGATTTGAATATAAGAATAGCCTGTTTTAGCCATTCTCATAGCTCCTTCTTGACACAAACCAACTCCGTGACCAAAACCTTTTCCTTTTAAAATCACAAAACTACCCTCAGGAGTTACATTAAACTGTGCTGATTTTAAGTGCCAATCAGTTCTAATTTTAGTAAAAGGTATTTGTACGTTCTGATTTTCATAAAATTGCTCTCTACAATTCTGAAAATATTCTGTGCTACACTCATGTTTTAAGCTTCCTTTTGGAAAACCATGATTTATTAAATATCTCATCCATTTTTCTTTGGATATTTTTTTCGTCCAAACAGCATTATTTTCATGCAAACAAAAAGTATCTTTAACAGCTCTTAAGTAGTACAATTTTTGCTTCCATACCTCTTCAGATCTAGCAGTTTCTCCTCCACAATTCGAATAAAATGTTGCGGTAATTAAATCAATATCGCTATCAACAATTACAACATCTTTAGTCTCTAGTGCTGCCGTTTTAATTAATTCTGATTTTGGTTTTCTATTATAAGCTTGACAGTGTACTTTATCGCAAAGACTAAAACCTTCTGCTTGGTGCCGTTTAATGTTTTTTAGCGCATAGGTTCGACAAATAATAGCTTGCAGCTTAAAGTATTCTGGAGGCGGACTCCTACCCACTTCTGATTCTACTACTCCAGCAATATAGTTATCAATTTCTATATTATTAATTAATTGAAAGTAGTTATAGTAATTATGTAAATTAATAAAGAGATTATCTTCATAAATCTTTATTCTTTTGCTATTGGTAAGTTTTATTTTGAAAGAGTTGCTCCATGACGTGCCAATAAATCGCACTTTTTTAAAGCTTCCGTAATTTTTATCAAAAGATTTTATTGTAATTTGATTGTTAATGTACCTTATCTCTAATAAATCTGTTTTATCAATCTCTAAAAGCTTTCCATGCTCAGTAAATACACTGTATTTACCTTCTTCGGGATGAAAAATAAAAGAAGTGATTTTACTTTTATGATAAATTCCTATGTTTACAATTTCTGCAAAAGCAACTGTAAATAGTGAATAAAAAACAACAAAAAATATAACAATTCCTCTAAGCATCGGGTAAAAATATTATTTATTCAACTACAAAGAAGGTGCCGTGAAAGCAGTTATAAACAGTTCATTATTAATTGAGATGCTAACCAGTTTGAGAGTGAAATTTAGGGGAAACCAATATTTAAAGCTATTCAACAAAAGCCCCTCCTTTAATTAAGTCTTTAAGGTAAGTTCTTTTACCCTCAACAAATACAATAATAAAAGCATCATCCTGCCCCTTACTTTTTACAGATTCTAACAGAGCGGAAGCTTCTTTCAAAACTAAAAATTTTCCAATGGTAACTCTCGTTAAACCATCATCTAAAACTATTTTCTCAATTTCACCGAATCCTTCTAAATAACTTCCTTCAAAGTTTTTAGAATTTGCTAAAGCTGCTACTTGTACTTTATATACTAATCCAGGTGCTCTTTTATCTCCATACTCTTCTAAAATAGCTTCATCAGACATATTTTCTATAGAATCTAGTTTGTTTTTATATTCTTCATTTATCAATTCAACACTATAACTCCCTTTTTCATCAACTATAGAGTCATTAATACTACTCTTACTGTATGCTCTTCCCATTCTTATAACTTCTCCTTTAAGCACATAAATAGAATCTGGAATCTCTCTCTCATCAATCTCTTCAATAAATAAAATATAATCATCACTTATGGGTAGTTTAGGAAAGTAATACCTTCCCGAAACGTCTGTTGTATCTGCTAAGTTAAATGTTCTATCCTTGTTTGTAATGTTTACTTTCAATTTAGTAATGGGTGATGAAGGATCATTATACAACAAAGCAACACCCGTTATCTTAATTCCATTAACATTTATCATATAAATATCATTTTGACCAAACCCTCCTTTTCGAGCTGAGGAATAATAAACATTATCATTTTTA
>JAESTF010000332.1 GCA_016763795.1 Flavobacteriales bacterium | reverse complement strand
TTTAGAAGGGATGAATGATATGGAAATGAAAAGTTTAGGTAGTGAATTGTCTGTTAAAGATATTTACGACATTAATAATTCTAGCTTAAAAGATGCTATTGGCCATTTTAATGGAGGATGTACAAGCGAAATAATTTCACCTAAAGGATTAGTCTTAACAAATCATCATTGTGGGTTTTATCAAATTCAATCACATTCATCTTTAGAAAATGATTATTTAAAAGATGGTTTTTGGGCAATGAATTTATCAGAAGAATTGCCTAATGAAGGATTGTATATAGAGTTTATTGTTCGTATAGAAGATGTTACAGAACTAGCCTTAGCTGATGTTTTAGATAAAATGTCCGAAAAAGAGAAGCAATCTCAAATAGATACGAATATTAGTAAACTCCAAAAAGAAGTAAAAAAAGAATCTTGGCAAAATACTAAAGTAAAAGCTTTTTATAAAGGGAACCAATATTACCTTTTTGTTACTGAACGATTTGAAGATATTCGGTTAGTAGGAGCACCACCAACAAGTATTGGTAAATTTGGTAGTGATACAGATAACTGGGTATTCCCGAGGCATACAGGAGATTTCTCGATGTTTAGAATTTATGCGGATAAAGATAATAAACCTGCGAAGTACAGTGAAGATAATGTGCCATATAAACCAAAACATTTCTTGCCAATTTCTTTAGATGGGGTTTCTGAAGGAGATTTTACTATGATTTTTGGATTTCCTGGTAGAACTGATGAATATTTACCAGCTGTAGCTATTGAGCATATAACAAAAGAATATAACCCAAGTAACATTGCTATACGCGAAGCAGCATTAAAAGCGATTGACGCTAAAATGAAGACTGATGCTGCTGTTAGAATTAAATATGCTTCAAAACAGGCTCGTATTGCTAATGCTTGGAAAAAATGGATAGGAGAAAATTTAGGTATTGAAAAAAGTAATGCTATTGAAAATAAGCGTGCTTTCGAGGCTGATTTTTCTAATGTTATGAAAAAGAAAGGCTTAGAAAGTAAATATGGAAATATTCTTCCTGAATTTGAAAATCTATATGCTGATTTTTCTGCAATAAATATTAAACGAAGAAACTTTGTAGAAGTGTTTTTAGTAACCAATGAGTTGATGAAAATGACTTTTAGAGCTTACCAGATGGAGAAAGCTATTAAAAGTAACCCTGAGAATTTTGAAAAAGAGAAGTTACGGTTAATTGGTAGGTTAAATGGAGTGTATAAAAATTATGATGTAGTTGTAGACAAAGGTGTTTTTGAAAATGTAATGCCGCTGTACAATAAAAATGTAGATGCTACAATTTATAATAAGACCGCTTTTACAAGTTCAAAAAGTATGATGGAATTATTAGAGGGGAATTCTAAACAAGTATTAAAAAAGTTAAATAAAGATGCTGCTTATACCTATGCAAAACCTATGGTAGTAGAGTATTTTAATAAAATTAATGTTGAGTATAAAGAAAAAAAAGTAGCGATTTCAGCTTTGCAAAAACAATATATGAAAGCATTGATGGAAGTGCTTCCTGATGAACGTTATTTCCCTGATGCGAATAGCACTATGAGAATTACTTATGGACAGGTGAGAGGTTATTCGCCTCGCGATGCAGTTTACTATAACCCAGTAAGCTATTTAGATGGGGTAATTGAGAAATATATACCTGGAGATTATGAGTTTGATGTACCTCAAAAACTACGAGAATTATATGATAATAAAGATTACGGGCAGTATGCAGATGCAAATGGAAAAGTACCGGTATGCTTTTTAGGAACGAATCATACTACTGGTGGTAATTCTGGTAGTCCGGCAATTGATGCTAATGGTAATTTAGTAGGATTAAATTTTGATAGAGTTTGGGAGGGGACAATGAGTGATGTTAATTATGATGCTGAAATCTGTAGAAATATTATGGTAGATTTACGTTATGTATTATTTATTGTAGATAAATATGCTGGAGCAACTCATCTTATTGATGAACTAAAATTAGTTCATCCAAAAACTGCAGATAAATAGTCAATTCTATTTATTCGCTCTATCGAAAAATCTGTATCATTTTCAGCTACATATTTCAACACTTCTAGAGTAAGTTTTTTAAGTTGATTATCAGAAGGGTTGATGAGGTATTTGTGATACAATAAATCTTCGAGTAGTTTGAAGTGAGTAATGCTAAAATCTTTGTTGTTTATTAAATAAGAGATATGATTTTTTTTGAGGGATAAGATTTCTTCAAAACTTATTCCTAAATAGGCGGTAGCAAAGTCATTAAGTTTAGTAGCTGCTTCAGTTGGTTTTAAATCGTTTTTTAATTGTAAAACTACTGCAAGTACTTTTGCTAATTCATCAAAATAACGTTGGATGTAATCTTTTCTAATCATTTTGATTCTTATCTACTAACTTATGAATTTTCTTTGTGCCTTTATACATTTCGTATTTCATAAAACGACATTCTAAACTTCCATTAAAAAGTTTGATTTTTCGAGAAGGGCGTAAACCTACTTTCTTTAAGGCTCCCATATTAGAGCTAATTAGCCAAGCATTCCAACCATCGTACCTTGTTTTTAGATTATCTCCAAAAGCAGTATATAAATCATCAACATTTTCTCCAATACGCTCACCATAAGGTGGATTACAAACTATAACACCTTTTAACTGTGGAGCTTCAAAGTCCTTAAAATCTTTTTTGTGTAACTCAATTTCATTTGTTAATCCTGCAGCTTCAATGTTGGTTCTTGCCATTCCCATAACTCTACCATCTATATCAAGTCCAATAATTTTGAAGTCAAATTTAATTTCTTGATCTAATGCATCATCAACAACTTCATTAAAAAGTGTTTCATCAAATGTTTTCCAATTCATAAAACCAAAAACGTCTCTGTTAATGTTTGGAGGGATATTACACGCAATCATTGCAGCTTCAATCAGAATTGTTCCTGAACCACAAAACATATCAATAAAGTTTGATTTCTTATCCCAACCGCTTAGTAGAATCATACCTGCAGCTAAATCTTCTTTAATCGGAGCTAAACTACGGCTGTCTCTAAACCCTCTTTTAAATAAAGGGTCTCCTGAGCTATCTAAGCTAATAGTAACATCATCTTCTTTGCCAATGTGTAAATTGATTCTGATATTTGGTTGATCAGTATCTACATCTGGTCGTTTATCAAATTTTTCTCTAAAACGATCAGCAATAGCATCTTTAGTTTTGAAGGCTGCAAATTTAGTATGGTTAAATATTTCAGAAAAAACAGTAGAATCAATAGCAAAAGTTTGGTCAACCGTAAAAATGTCTTCCCAAGCAATATTTTTTACTTTGTTGTATAAATCATCAGCGCTTTTAATTTTAAAAGTACGAATAGGTACAATTAATCGGTTAGCAGAACGTAACCAAAGGTTCGCTTTATAAAGCGTTTCTTTTGTTCCTTCAAACATCACAGCACGAGTTGCTAGTTCAACTTCAGTAACACCTAACTGTCTTAATTCTTCTACTAAAACTTCTTCTAAACCATAAGAGGTTTTAGCAATAATTCTCATTTTACTTTCTGATCTCATTTTGCAAAGATAGTTGTAAAAGATGAATAGAAAAAGAGATTAGAAAAGATAGGGTGAGATGACCTATTTAAAACACATTTGCAATATTTCTTCTTGTTAACTTTAAATCTTGTAATAATGCAGATTTCACTTTTATAGTAAATAAATAGCTCTGTCTTGGTCCAAAAGGAATCCAATGAAAAGACATCTCCCAGCAGTGTAAATCTCTATAAAAATCTACAGAAGTATAAGAAAGATCTTTTAATTCAAAATCGTAACCAGAATTAAATCCAGTTTTCCAGCGTTGCGTTAAGCTAAAATCTCCCGAAAAATTTAATGTTTGAATGTAGCTACTCTGATATTGAGGCTTTGAATACCTAATATTATAATTTACGTTTAATGACCATGGAACATTAAAGTCTATAAATTCATTTGGATTTGCTCTTACGTATTCTAACTCTTCCTCAGAACCATATTCACTCTTTTTGTTATTGGCTTTAGTTTTACTTCTTAAAGAAAATCCTGCAGACATATTCGCAGAGGTTAACCTTCCTATTCTTCCGTTTTTTGCAAATTCAGATTTGTTTATTCGAGTTATTTGATTTGTTGTTGTATTTGAGTCTAGCAGATAGGGATCAAAACTTCCATTAAAATTTAAAGATACTTTTTTAAAGATGTAAGTTCTTGCATTTACTTGGATATTACTCCAGTTTAAAGAGTCGGTAATAACATTGTAGTTTGATGAGAATCGTAAATTTTCGAGAAGCTTAATCTTTTTATCTTTAGCCAAACTATCTTTTCTGTTTCTAACTTTTAATTCAAAATTATTAAGTAAAGCTAAATTTATAAAACCAGCTTTATCAGTATTTGATCTACCGTAGATTCCTGTTTCAAAGATAGAATATTCAACTTCTTCGTTATTTGCGTCAAGATAAGTTCTTAATCCGCTTCGATTTTCAGGAATGTATGAGAAACCAACACTAGGTGTAATAACATGCCTTAAAGCTTTAATTACCTCCCCTCTATATTGGTACATTCCGTAAATTTTGGTTGACATATTAATTCCCATATTGTATGAATAACCTCTGGTAAATCCATTTATAGTATTTGTTTCTATTCTGTTACTATCAACATTATAATTTTTAGCGATTGATTCTAAATACCACAATTCGGTATAGTTCATAGAAGGGCTAATGGTAAAGTTTTTTAGCACTTTAAAAGAAGTACTTAGTGGAATTGAATGTCTCATTCCATTTTGAAACTCATCAGCTAATAAGTCTAAATTTCTTGTACTAAATAATGAATCTAAAGCCGTAACTTCATTTTTAGTGTTCATGGAATAGCTTATTCCAATTTTTTCATAAAATTTCTGTTTACCTATAGCCGCTTTTCTTTTAAAAGGATATAGTCTAGATACATTAAAAGCAACTTCGGGCAACCTAACAGTAATTGTTTTGTTCAATGTATTTTGACTATGGTAGGCATTAACAGATAAATTAAAAGGTTTTCCTGCCCAAGATTTTTTGTATGAAATGGTAGAGTTGAAAGTACTACTTAGGTATTGCGTTCCTGTACTATTAAAGTTATTGGTGTAGTTTTCACTGTTTCCAAAGTTTACATTTGCCGAAAAGATGCTTGTAGGACGTGCTTTTGGGTCTTGAGAATGGTTCCACCGTATAAAAAAATTGGTATTTTCAGAATAATTAGGGAACTCTTTAAACCCATTTTTGAAAACTGAATAATTTACATTAAGGGAACCTGTAAATTTGTATCGTTTTTTGTAATTGGTTAACCAGTTTCCAGCCCAACTTCCTTTTGTGTAATAATCGCCAGTTAATTGAGAACTAACATTTTTGCTTAAAGCTAAATAATAACCTCCATGTAATAGAAAGAAACCATACTGAGCACTTTCTCCAGGTGTTGGTATAATTATACCTGATTTTTGTTTGTTAGAATTTGGAAAAAATCCAAAAGGTATTCCTATAGGAGTTGGTACACCTTCGATAACTAAATTGGCTGGACCAGTAATTATTTTATCATTGGGTATGATTTTTAATTTTTGAGAGCTAAACCAATAATGAGGATGCCTTAAATTACAAGTAGTGTATTTTCCGTGTTTAATGTATAAAATATCATCAGGTGTTTTATAAATTTTATCACCATGAATGTAATTTTCACCTTCATGAGTTACAGCGTCATAAATAACCCCTTTTTTTGTGTTAAAATTATATTTCATTTTGTGTGAATTAACTACAGAACCTTTTTCTGTAAAAACAGGCTCTCCATAATATTTTCCTGTAGAATCTTGTTTTCCTCTAGCAGTAACAATATTAGAGTCCATATCAATTTCAATTTCTTCGGCTTTCAGTTCTATAGCTTCATAATAAACTTCAGACTCTCCAAACAAATAAACCAATTTACTTTTCATGTCTATTCTAATAGAGTCTTTTGCGATGTATTTAACAGGAGATTTTAATGCATCAGGAGAGGTTAAGGTGTCAACTGATAATGTTTTTATTGATCCTGTATCAATTTTTGTAGTATCAATTTCTATCGGAACAATATTATTTGAGTCGTCAATTTGAATAGGAGGAATAGTTAAATTATTTTCTTGACCAAAAACTACCATAGAACAAAATAATAGAATCCAAACAGATACTATTTTGTAGTGCTTTAGGTACTTGGTATAGAAATTGTAATTCATCAAAAAGCTAATTTCTTATCATTTAGCGTAAAATCTTTGTTTTTTGATAAGAATTATTAACATTAAAGTTGTGATAATTAACTGTTTTTTAAGGGTTCACAAAACTAAAAAAAATAATATTTGCAACAATAAATAATGTCTATTTAACATTATTATAATTTAAGTATGATTAAACGTATAATATATTGCTTTCTTGTGTTACTAGGATTTGTTTTTTCAAATGCTACATTTTCGCAAAATAAATCTGATTTTTTTGGAGTAAAAACGGTATGTATTGATGCCGGACATGGAGGTCATGATCCTGGTTGTATTGGAGCGAGTTCAAAAGAAAAGCATATTGCCTTGGCTATAGCATTAAAATTAGGAAAGTATATTGAAGAAAATTTTCCCGATGTAAAAGTAGTGTACACTCGTAAAACAGATGTTTTCATAGAATTGTATGAGCGTGCTAAAATTGCAAATAAGGCGAAAGCAGATTTATTTATTTGTATTCACGCAAATTCTGCAGGTTCAAATGCATATGGAACTGAAACGTATGTAATGGGTTTAGGGAAGTCTGAATCTAATTTGAAAGTAGCGAAAAGAGAGAATTCTTCCATTTTACTAGAGGAAGATTATAAAACAACATAT
>JAESTF010000377.1 GCA_016763795.1 Flavobacteriales bacterium | reverse complement strand
TCGATCTCATCGGGGTGATGCCAACGCAACTCGCCCTCATCCATATGCCCGTCGATCACTTCAACCGGGACCATGACGCGGTAGTAAAACATGAGCCAGTGGGTTTGATTCTCGAAGGCGGTCTCGGCGATCAGCCCCCCGAAATGAAGGTCTGAGAGCTCGACATCAATCCCTGCCTCTTCTTTGATTTCTCGCTGGGCGCATTGGGCGGGAGATTCACCGATGTGCATCTCGAGTTTGCCTCCGATCGGTGAGTACAAGCCTTTGTTGGGAGATTTAATCCGATGGAGCAGCAAGACCCGCCCGTCCTTATCACGCAGATCACACAGGCATGCGATCTTGTAAGGCAGGTGTGCGTTTGCAGGATCTTCGGTCATCTCAGGCAATATATTGGCAGCGTCGGGCATGACTAAGAATATGCGCCCAATCGAGATGATGTTGGATCTGATCGAAAAACCCATCCCGAGGGTATCGAGATGGGTGCTGTGTGTTCAATAGTGTCAGCGATCAAGGCGTTATGAGACCGCGTACGAGGCGATAATGCCTCCGGATTTGACCGATGCATCAAAGTGCTTGGCCCGGACCGCCTTATAGGCGTCGCCATTGAAGAACTGGTCCTTTGTGTCCTCGTCGGGGAATGAGATGATGAACACCCGGTTGTACGGATCGTCTGCGTCGCCCTTGAGGTGCTCGCTCACCCGCAGGTCGTAGCGGAAGAACCCGCCAAGAGCTTCGAGCAGCGGGAGCATCCCGGCGCGGTACAGGTCGTATTGATCGTCATCGCTGACATGCAATCCGACCAAGATTTCGTAGCGTGATTTATCGTCCATGTGTGTATCCTCCATCAACTTCGAGCACGGTGCCGGTGACGAACTCGGCCTGTGCAAGATAGGCCACCGCGTCGGAAATATCTTCGACCTCACCGATACGACCCAGCGGGTGGATCGGTGCGAACGAATCGGCACCTTCACCAATCAAAGGCGTGCGGATGATCCCCGGCGCGACCACATTCACACGAACATTGTGCTGGGCGAGCTCGGCAGCGAGTGATACCGAGAACGCATGGATCCCGCCCTTGCTCGTCATCGCACCGGTCACCGGGGCGCTCGCCAGCCCGTGATTGACGAGTACGGTGCCGATGCTGATGATCGAACCACGCTTGGCTTTGATCATCTCGGGGACGACCGCTTGTGAGGTAAAGAATGTTCCTCGGAGGTTGGAGTTGTAGAACTGATCGAGGTCTTCACCGGTGGTTTCGAGGAATGGCTTGACCGCGAACTGCCCGGCGTTGTTGACGAGGACATCGATCCCCCCGAAGTTCTCGATCGCTGCTCGGGCAAGGCGCTTGCCGGTTTCTGGATCACCCACATCGCCAGCGATGGCGATGACGCGATCTTCGTGACCCAGTGACTTGCGGACCTTCTCGAGCTTCTCTTCGTTTCGCCCGTTGATGACGACACTGGCGCCGAGTTGGAGGAACTTGCGGGCGATGTCGGATCCGATGCCGCCGTTGGATCCGGTGATGATGACGCTTTTGATTGGTTGTGACATGTGTGTTTCTCCTGTGGAGTGGTGTGGGAGGCATCCGGTTTGGGTGCCATGCACTAGGTGAACCAAAGGAGATCAAGAAGTATTTGCATTCCAAGTAACTTTTGGTAAGATATGGAATAAATGACGGCTAGGCTACATTATTACCATATGGTAACCACGCTCAGGTCTCAGAATCGATCATCAATCCGGAAGGAATCCACAATGCCCACCGAACCACCACCCAAAGATTGTCCGCTTGGAGAATGTCTGAGTCTCATCGGAGGCACATGGACGCCCAACATCATCTGGTATCTCGCTGATGGGCCCCGACGGTTCAGCGATCTCAAACGCGATATCACCGGGATCTCATCGAAGGTGCTCACGACCCGGTTGCGGAAGCTCGAGCGCGACGGCACGGTGCTCCGCAAGGTCGAGCCGACCTCGCCGCCGACGGTGACTTATGAGCTGACCGAGCACGGGCGCAAGCTCCGCCCGGTGATCGATGCGATCATTGAAGTGGGGTACAAGCTCAAAGAAACACGCGAAGCGAGGCTCGATGCGGGAAGGATTCAGTCGGCTGTCGGATCTTCGACAGCTGGATCTTCGACGGCTGGACCTTCGGTAGTGGGCTCGTCTGTTGTCGGTTCGTCGATACCTGGCTCGTTGAAACCTGATTCAGTCGATTCTGATGGCCCTGATGATTCCAAAGAAGATTGAATCAGATGTTCTTCGTTCATCTGCTCATTGAGTTCTTCGTCTTCGAATGATTTGGATGCTTTTCGTGAGCCGTCGTAGAGCTCGTAGCTCAGGAGTCGACATTCGATCTGGGCGTTGAAGAACACCTGGCGGGCGGCGGTCTTGAGCCCGATCTCGTGGGAGAGTTCTTTCGAGCCCGTGAACACATGCCCGGTGTAGCCCTTGCATCGGGTCTTGAAGAAGTCGCCGATATCGGAGTAGGTTTCTCTGAGTTCATCGGATTCGCCAAGGCGCAAGCCGTATTCTGGATTCAAGATCACATGCCCGGTTTCGCCGTCGGCGAGCTGGGGGATTTCGGTGTCGGTGAAGTCGCAAGCTTCGAAGTCGATCAGGTGATCGACGCCCGCGGTCAGGGCGTTCTTCTTGGCGGCGATGATTGCGCGGGGGTTGTTGTCCGTCGCGATGATCGGCATCGGGTCTTTGAATACAGGCTTTGATTTGCGGGCTTCGCGGCGCATCTCCAGATACGTATCATCGAGATCAAGCATGGTGTGTAAGCAGCTCGCATTGCTTCTCAATAACCCCGGTGCGCGTCCTGATGCGATCAGTGCGGCTTCGATGGCGAGGGTGCCTGAGCCGCACATCGGGTTGATCAGTGGGGTGGAGCCGTCGTATCCCATGCCCATGAGCACCGCAGCTGCGAGTGTTTCGCGCATCGGTGCATCGTGAGGCATCTTGCGGTATCCACGATCGGACATGCGTACGCCGTTGGTGTTGAGATAGATCCACGCGCGATCGTTTTTCCATACGAGATGGATGACGACGCACGAGCG
>JAESTF010000331.1 GCA_016763795.1 Flavobacteriales bacterium | reverse complement strand
TTTTTGATCTATATCAAATAATCACTTTTCAGCACGTATTCTACTTAATGTTTCTTGAGTGATTCCTAAATAAGACGCAACCATTCCTAAAGGAATACGATGATAAATGTCAGAATATGTCTTTTGAAAATGATGATACCTTTCTTTGGCAGATGTAAATCGTATAGATACGATACGTTCCATTAAATGACCAAAAGCACTACCCATTGATAAACGAGCGTAACGCTCCATTTCTGGAAAATTGTTAAAAAGAAACACAAGGTCGTTTACGTTTATGAAATATGCTTCAGTATTTTCAATTGCATCAATATAATAGATATCTTTTTTCCTTTGCATAAAACTTTTGGGGGAATTTACCCATTCATTTATTCCACAAAAATATTCGCTGATTTCCTTACCATCTTTAAAAAAATAAGTTCGTAAAATACCTTTATGGATGAAATAACTTTCTGTACAAACACGGTTTGCGTCTAATACTATTTCTCCTTTTTTGAAAACGATATATTTTAATCGTTTTTCAAGTTCAAATTTCAGGTTTTCTGAAAGTGGAATAAACTTTTCAAAATGTTCGAATATATTTTCTTTTATTTCAATATTTTTCAATGATTACTTTTTTGAGCTTGTTGCTAATGCTATTATGTATGAGTAGTGGCGATAAAAAAAGCTCTACTTTTTGGTCAAGCATAAAAATACAAAAAAGCACAAACTTTTAAGGTTTGCACTTTATTTATCTTTTTTATTTGTCTAATCTTTCTATTTAACAATCAACTTCTTGCTATAAATCTGATTTTCTGAAGAAGCTGTAATTAAATATACCCCAGAGGGAATGTCTCTTTCTATAGGGATTCCAATAAGTTTTCCATTTTCAATATTCACAACCATTTTAGAATAAAACTCTTTCCCTTGTATATCTCTTAGTACTACCAATAATTCTGTTTCAAGAATGTCTTTAAACTCAACATTAACTATTCCACCAATATTTACTGGATTAGGAAATAAACTCATATTTCCTGCTACATTATTATTTTCAAACCGCACTGGTACAATGTTAAAGTATTCATATTGTCCATTAAAATCGGTTTGTTTTAATCGGTAGTAAGAAACTCCTTCTAAAGGTTCGTAATCTGTTTCAAAGTATTCTATTGTTTGATTGCTATTTCCTGCTCCGTTTGTTGTTACTATTTCTTCCCAGTTTTTCGCATCAGCACTTCTTTCTATGGTAAAAAAACCGTTGTTTATTTCTGTTGAAGTACTCCATTTTAAATCTACTTTATCCTCATTTGCAGTAGCTTCAAAACTTAATAGCGTTATTGGTAATGGATTAGCAGCAGTTAAACTTGCTATTGTAAACCAGTTTCCTGTAACAAAATCTATATTGTTAAATGTGGCAATACTTCCTACAAAAGAGGATATTGGAAACTGAGAAGCATTAACAAAACTACCATCATCACTATCAATTAATAATACTAAGTCATTACTATTTCCAATTGTAAAACTTGATAGGTCAACATCAATAGTTATCGTTCCTATATTCCCTGTTTCATCAACTCTCCACACTCGTTCTAACCTATTGTCTATACCAACAGGAACATCAACTGTATTAGACAGAGTAAAACTAGCATTATCGTGTCCAAAAAATAAATAATCGCCATCATTCAAACTTGAAGGTGTATTAATTCTAACTATTGCTGTTCCTTGAGCATCCTGATGAAAATTACTGGCATCATCACGACCAATTCCTGCTACTTCGTTTTCGTAAGTACCCAAAGCATCATAAGCAAACATATCATTAGCAATTACAATATTATATTTAGCTGATAAATAATTGTCAACTATTTTTCTTCTGGCACTATTTAATACAACATTGTACATAATAATTTCTGTAAAATCTCCTTGATGTGATTGAGAGGCAACGTAACCTCCGTCAACAGCATCTTGTTCTCCTGCAATGGCTAAATTACCACCAGCTGTTATTTGTGTTCCAGAAGCATGTGTTCCTGTAAATGTTTGTGTTCCATTTCGATAAAATCGTGTCGCTCCATTAGAGCCTTGCCAAGTATTGCCAATAATTCGGAATGTATTTCCATTAATTGCTGTACCTGTGCCTATACCCCCTCCTCTAAAAACAGACACGCTATTGCTACTAAATAATAGATAATCATTATTTACAGCCGATGATGAAGCATAAGAAACGATACCATCTCCTGAATCATTATTACTATTTACAAATATGGTTGTAATTGCACTTGTTGGAAAATCATTAAAGCTATTGTGTATTAATCTTCCATTAGATTGATTAAATCTAACTACTGGCTGCCCATTTAAAATGTTTGCGAAATATCGAGGTGTAAAACTAGTATTACCTTGTGATAAATCATTTGAATTACCAGAAGCGTCAATCCAAGCTGTAATATCTGTACCGTCAGCAACTACGGGTAAATCATTAGATTTTACCCAAATTTTATTATTTGCAGCTTTCCCTACTCCACCAGGTCCTAAACAACCAAAAGCATCATTATCAGTAATCGTATAAGTATAAATGATATTTGTACCAAGTGTTGCATCAACAGGAGCAGATAAAGTCAGCACTATAGTTTCTGCTAATTCTTCCAATATATCATCATTAATTGTAGCGATAATAGTTGTAGTTGTATTTCCAGCAGTAATAGTTACTGTTCCATTGGCTAATGTATAATCTGTCCCACTTCCTGTTGCAGTACCTGTAAGTACATATGCTGCCGAAGCATCTATCCCTGAAACAACATTTAAATCAGCCTGAAAATTAACTGGCGAAACAGATTCTACTCCACTAGAAGCTATTGTGTTAAATTGGATTGTTGGTGGAGTATCATTATCTATAATAGTGTAAGTATGTGTAACAAAACTCGTTCCGCCAAATGGTACAACACCATCTACATTACAGTTTGTAGGGTTGGATAGTGTTATAATAATGGTTTCGTTGTTTTCATAAAGAGCATCGTCATTTATAACAATATTAAATGAGCCAATAATCACTCCAGTAGGAAAAGTAACAGTTCCTGTAGCTAATGTGTAATCAGTTCCACCTCCCGTAGCTGTCCCTCCAGTAACACTATAATTAACTGTTGTTGGGTTAACTAAATCTATATTATTAATGGCTAATGTGATAGTTGCAGGAGTGGTAGACTCATTTCCATTTGATGTTGCAAAATCAAAGTAAACTTTTCTAGTATCATCATCATCCAAAATAGTATAAGTGTGAACGGTATTCGTACCTAAAGTAAGTCCTGCGGAAGGATTACTTAAAGTAATCGTAAATGTCTCGCTAAGTTCTGTAATTACATCATTTGTAACAAGAATTGTATAATTAGTAGTTGAGTTTCCTGCTGGTATAGTAGCCGTAGTTCCTGCGGAACCAGTGTAATCTGGTTGAGCTGCTAATGCTGTGCCATCGGCAGTTGTAAAATCTACTGTTTTAGATGTTCTTGAAATAAAATTAAGTGAAATCCCAATTACAGCATTGTTAGGTTCAAAACCACTAGAAGCAGCCAATGTATGCTCAATTTTAGGGCGGACAGCAGCAATTGCTACAAAATCACCATCATTAATAGTAACACCTATTGCGTCATAAGTTGTTCCTGCTACTAAGCCTAATTCATAAACAGTTGCTCCATTATTAAAATCTCCATCAGAATCTACCATCAAAGCATACATTGTATGACCAGAAGGGAGAACAGGCATTATCGTAACATCTACTACAAAATCAACTGTTCCTACATCTCCTGTTTCATCCAATCGCCATTCTCTGGCTAAACGTTGAATGTTTGTTCCGCTATTTGGTGCTTCAGTTGTTGTCCATGCTGCCGTAATATCGGTATTGTCGTGTCCAAACAATAGGTATTCTTGATTTAGATTTAGTCCACTTGCATTTTGAACTTGTAACACATTCGCAGACATCGCTGCTGTATGTGTATTGGAAGCATCTTCTCTACCAATGCCTGCGACATCAAAACTATGAGTAGCTTGATATGCAAAATAATCATTTGAGATTGTTAAGTTATATTTTGCAGCAAGGTAATTAGTAACAATAACATGTTGGGCAGTATTTAAATAAGTGTTAAAAACCATCACTTCAGTAAAATCACCAAAATGAGCTTGTGCTGCATCATAGCTTCCATCAACTGCATCTTGCTCTCCAGCAATAGCGAAACTACCCCCAGTAGTAATTGAAGATCCTGTTTGGTGACCAGTAGTGGTATAACTTTGAGTGCCATCTTTCCAAAGTTCAGTACTACCATCACTACTTCTCCAACTCGCATTAACGATGTGGAAATTATTGTCATTAAACGATACTCCTGAATTAACATTACCTGCTCTATAAATACCCAAATTACTGCTATTAAATAATAAAAAGTCATTATTATGTGCTGTACTTGCGTAAGATAATGTTGCATCATTACTTTCTACATTTTTATTGACATAAATTTCTGTAATTACTGTAGTAGGAAAAGTTACAAAACCAGTTTTACGGATACGTCCATTCACTTTATTAAATCTTACTGCTGGAAAACCATTTAAAATATTGGTTTTATAAATAGGCTTAAAACTTGCATTGGGTTGGCTTACGTCATTCGTATTACCTGATCCATCTGTCCAAGTAGTGATGTTATTACCATCGACTAAACTTGTAATAGCATCAGCTTCTAACCATAAAACATTAGAAGTACTACTTCCAACTCCTCCTGGACCAGTTTGAGAAAAAACATTTCCTAGAATAAAGAAAACATTAAAAAACAGATACAATTTTATCATTTTCAACTAATTTTTTAAAAACTTTGCAATATGACGTGAGTATATATACTCACATCGCAATACGTGAATTTACTTAATTAGTTGCGTATTTAAAATTATTTTTCGATAAACATATCAAATTTGTCGGCTAACAAACAGTAGGTGTAGGTTAAATGGTTTTTATTATGAATTTTATCTATAAAACTAAGGCTCTTTTTATGTTTCATAAATATTGCTTTTTTAGATGTGGTGGCAAAAAAGCAAATGTGT
>JAESTF010000330.1 GCA_016763795.1 Flavobacteriales bacterium | reverse complement strand
GTTGAAACAAAAAATACCTACGGGTATAGTTGAAGGTTTTGAGCAAGGTGAAGCTCCTGCAGAAGATCCAAATGCAAAAAGACCTCAAAACCATTCGCCAAGAAAACCAAAAAATAAAAATGGTGGTGGTAATTGGAACAGAAATAAGAACGCTGGAAATAGAAGTAATAACAACTCTAATAGAAGAAGGTCTGTTTAGAACGTCATCCTGAAGATGTCACACTGAGTTTCTCGAAGTGTTCAGCATCTGGAATAACAGATTCCGAAATAAATTCGGAATGACGTACTTTCTTCATTTTAAGTAAAAAAAAGACATAATTAAAAAACAAACTGTTTTGGGAAATTTTAAAGATTTAGGAATAACTGACGATTTTATTAAAGGTTTAAACGAGCTTAATATTATTACTCCTACAGAAATACAAAAGGAAGTCATTCCTCTATTACTAAAGACTAAAACCGATTTAGTTGGTCAGGCAAATACGGGGACTGGAAAAACGGCAGCTTATGGCTTACCTCTACTCCAAAGTATCAACCACAAAGAAAAGTTTGTACAAGGAATTATCTTGTGTCCCACAAGAGAGTTAAGTCAACAAGTAGCTAAACAGCTTTTTAAATTCACCAAATACACACATAAAATATTTGTTGAAGCTGTCTATGGTGGAGAAAAAATTGATATTCAGATTAAAAATTTAAGCAGACCTACACATATTATTGTTGCTACACCAGGACGATTAATTGATTTGGTTAACAGACAAGTGGTTGATTTACGAAATGTAAAGACCGTGATTTTAGATGAAGCGGATGAAATGCTGAGTATGGGGTTTAAAAAGGAATTAGACCAAATTTTAGCTTTCACTCCTAATAAACAGCAAACCTGGTTATTCTCTGCGACTATGCCTCACGGAATTAGACAGATTATTAACGAACATATGCATGAAGATGCACACAGAATTGAAGTGCATAAAAAAGATGTGGTCAACAAAAATATAGCTCATCAATATTTAATTTGTGACGAAATAGAAAAATTGAATGAGATTATTAAATTTTTAAAAGCTCAAGGAGAAGATAGAGGTATCATTTTCTGTAAAACAAAAGCAGCGACACAAAAACTAACCAAACAACTTATTGCTAAAAATATAGCAGTAGATTGCATCCATGGTGATTTAACGCAAAAAGAAAGAGATAAAGCGATGCGTGCTTTTAAAAATGAAAGTTTACAAGTTTTAGTTGCTACAGATATTGCTGCTAGAGGAATTGATGTTGCTGAACTTTCTTTCGTTGCGCACTATCAATTACCCGATCAAGAGGAATATTATACTCATCGTAGTGGAAGAACTGCTCGTGCTGGTAAAAAAGGAACATCATTATGCTTTGTTACTTCTTATGAAATGAAACAATTACGTTATTTTGAGAAAAATTTAGGGATTACCTTTGACCAAGTAAAGTAAATCTTTATGGTATTATTTTTTAAACAAATTTCAGAATCAAAATGGTTTGGAAATTTTGTAACAATCGCAATTTTAATTGCAGGTGTTCTAGTCGGAATGGCAACTTATTCCGAGTTTGCTGAAAAGCATTCTTTTATTCTTAATCTACTAAATAAAATAATTCTTTACATTTTTATTCTAGAAATTGCTGTGAAAATGATAGCTGAAGGTAAAAAGCCTTGGTTATACTTTAATGATGGATGGAATGTTTTTGATTTTGTAATTGTTACTGCAGCATTTTTACCTTTTGGAGGAAGCTCCGTTGCTATTTTACGTCTATTACGTTTATTAAGGGTATTAAAACTAGTTAAAGCATTACCTAAATTACAAATGTTAGTAGGTGCACTACTAAAGAGTATCCCATCAATGGGATATGTATCAATACTATTGTTACTACTCTTTTACATCTACGCTGTGGCAGGAGTTTTCTTTTTTAGCGAAAATGATCCCATTCATTTTGAGAATTTACAAATGTCAATGTTATCTCTATTCCGCATAGTTACCCTTGAAGATTGGACAGATATTATGTATATTAATATGTATGGTTGTGAAAATTATGGCTATGATGGATATGAAAATATTTGTCTTAATTCATCTCCTAATCCAACCGGAAGTGTTCTTTATTTTGTTTCATTTGTATTAATTGGTACAATGATTATGTTGAATTTATTTATAGGTGTTATTATGACAGGAATGGATGAAGCAAAACAAGAGGCAAAAGAAGCGCTAATGAAAGAACAGAATATTGAACATAATGTAACTATAGATTTAGATCAATTAGAAAAAAAACTTGTTGAAATACAAGACCTTGTTCAACAACTAAAAAGTGATGCTAAGAAAGAGGATTAGCTCATTAAGTAAATACTGTATAGCTGATTTAATTAGGATTGATAACTAAATTAAATGGGAATTTTAAAATACTACTGTAGTCCTCTCCTATTTCTAAAATATCTTCATCTCCCTCATCATAAGACCAGTTAATAACTATCTCTTTATCTTTATTTAACGACTGTAGACGCTTTAACACATCTAAAATAGCGATAGAAGATGTTGTATTAAAATACTCCAATTTAAAATCAATTTTCATTTCTCTAGAAGACGATTTTTCAAGTTTCTCTAATTTTGAAATTAATGGCTTATAAAATTTAGCCGGATTTTCTAAAGTTGACCGTCCTTCAATTAATAAATAATTATTTATTTCATCAAATGAAATGGTTGGAGTTTTTAAGGTTCCTTCTATATCTATATCGCTCATATGTCCGCGAAAGTAGAATTATTTTATAGATTCTTTAAAAGTATTCGCCTAACCAAAACAGAAGAACGATTAAACTCCTTAATCCCCCGTTTTAACTACTGAAACGAACATTAGTCATCTCACTAAAATACTGTTTTTTTAAAAAAAAGTTAAAGAATTACTTTAAAATAGCCTCACAAACAACCTCTTCTTGCATGGTACTTCCCCAAGCACAAATTTGATTTAAAATTGGCAATAAATCCACTCCTTTTTCGGTTAAGGAATACTCTACCCTTGGTGGAATTTCAGCAAAAGATTCTCTGTTTATAACCCCTTCATTTTCTAATGATTTAAGTTGTTCTGCTAATACTTTCCTACTAATATTGTCAATTAAAGCGGCTAATTGCCCAAATCGTATAGTCCGATCACCTATTGCATAAATAATTATTGGACTCCATTTATTCCCAATAATATTCATAGCATGAATCATGGGACAAGAATTTAAGTTTTGCATTTTTTTAACAGCCATAAAAATCAATATTTGTTACCGTAAAGTTACTACTTAATTTTATACAAAACAACTAGAGTATGTTTTTGATACTAATATTAGTTACTTTTACATACTAATATAAAAAGTTAATAAATATGAAATTATTCGAATCGTTCTCCCTAGGAGAAATCACATTAAAAAATAAAATTGTAATGGCTCCTATGACCAGAAGTAGAGCCATCAATAATATACCAAATAGTTTAATGGCTGAATATTATGGTCAACGAGCTAACGTTGGTTTAATTATTACTGAAGGCACATCGCCTACAGCAGATGGTATTGGATATGCAAGAATACCTGGAGCTTATTCTGATAAACAAATAGAAGGATGGAAATCTTTAGCCAGTGAAGTGCATAAAAATAATGGACATTTATTTGTTCAATTAATGCATTGTGGTCGAGTATCATCAAAAGAAAACCTTCCTGAAGGCGAAACAATTTCTGCTTCAGCGATACACTTAGAGGGAGAAATGTACACAGACACTTTAGGTATGCAACAACATGACACTCCTAAAGCAATGACTATGGATGACATTGTATCAACACAGAATGGCTTTGCCTCTGCAGCAACAAAGCTAATTGAAACTGCAAAAATTGATGGTATTGAAATACACGCTGCAAATGGCTACTTATTAGATCAATTTTTAAATCCAAACTCAAATGTTAGAACCGATGAATATGGTGGTAGCTATAAAAATAGAGCTCGTTTTGTTTTAGAAACAGCACAAAAAATAGTTGACGCTATTGGACCAAACAAAGTTGGTATTCGTTTTTCTCCTTATGGAATTTTTAATGGTATGCTTGGGGAATATGATGAAGTTGTTGAGATGTATAGTTATTTGGCTGAAGAATTAAATAAAATGGGTATTGCATACATCCATATTGCTGATCAACAAGTGGCTATGGGTGCTCCTGAGTTTACTACAAACATAAAAAAGACAATTAAAGGTATTTTTAAAGGGACGATTATTGTTGGTGGTGATGTTGATAGCGCAGAAAAAGGTGAAGCGTTACTTAATGAAGGTTTTGATTTAGTTTATGTTGGAAGAGCTTTTATTTCCAACCCTTCACTCATTAGAAAATTTAAAGATAACACAAAGTTAGCTCAACCAGATTTTGAAACAGCTTACACACCTGATGCTGTAGGCTATACTGATTACGCATAAATTCTATTTAAAAAAATGGGCCTAAGCATATTATATTTCTACAATATGCTTGGCCCAGTTTTGCACTAACTAAACTTGGTTGAAGATATGTTATTACTTAAGGTTTAATTTTCCTTGAAAGCAAATAACACTAACCGTGGAGGGATCTTTTGTATTATTACTATTATAAACTCCTTTAAAATTCATTTTTTGATTTTCTACATTACTATACTCTACCTGCATTAATTTTTCAGGATAATTAAAATCAGTATAACTGGTTTTTGCAGAAATATTAAACTTAGAATCAGCACTAAAATTTAAGTCTATTGGAGTGTACTTTGAATCAATATCCAACTTACTAAAATTGCCAGATATATTACCAACATCTATGCTCCCTTGAAAAGTTTCTAAATCTAACGAACCATTTAATATTCCGATATCGAAAGAAGTATATTTTACAGTCCCTTCTAAATCAGTTACCTCTTCTATTTTATAACTATTTTGCATTGCACTGCCTATATTCAACTCTAATATTGTGTTTGCCTTAATAAAAGAGTATGAACCACTCATTTTAAACGACTTTATTTCATTTGCTTTAATATCAGCCTGAAACACCTGTAAATCTATTGTATTAACATTGCTCCTCAACTCTAAATTACCATATTTAATAGAACCTTTTATTTTATCTACATTTTCTTTAATTGTTATATCTGTTTGAAAACTGATAAGATCAATACTATTTGTAGCATTAATGGTAACATCTGAATATTTAGCGTTAAGGTCTATTTTTTTTGAATTTCCCGACTCTAATTCACCTTGAAATAGAGAAATATCTCCATTTATAAAATCACCAACCTTTGCGTTTCCATATTTTTCGCTTAAATCAAGATTTCCACCAATATTACCTCCAGAAAAATTACCTTGAAAACTAACAATCTTTACATCTCCATCAACATCATCAAGAACGATGTTTCCGTAATTGTTATTAAGATCTAAATTCATTTTCTTGGGTATCATTACCTGGTAATCGATTCTGTATTTCTTAACCTTAATTTTCTCTCCTTTTTTAGTTGTTATTTTTCCTTTAATAGATGTTGCTGAACAATTACAGTCACGCTTATCACTCCAACTATTTTCTATTTCAATCTTACTACCCTTAACTATTAAGTTTAAATCAAAATCTTCTAAGCCTTTTTGAATATCTTCTTCATTACCTCCAGTAATAGTAACAAAAGCTTTCATCTGTATAGTTGGTTTATTCCATGTTATAATAGAAATATCACCATTAGAATTTTTGATTTTTACCAAGTTGATTCCTGTTGCAGGTAATTCATCAACAATCGTTTTGGTATGCCCTTTTATTTCTCCATTCTGAGAAGAAGTATCTATCAATAATTTATTATTAATGGGTTTAATTAAAGGAGTATTAAGAATTGGTGTTTCAATATCAGTTGGATTTTGAATTAATGGTAACTCCTCTTCTAATAAGTGTATATCATTCGTTTCAACTTTACCTAATAACACAAATCCATTAGAATCTACATTATTTAGAGGCACTATTATCTTTTGTTTTATAGGTTCAACTGGTTGATGAATTAAATTTTCTTTTGGAATTAATTTTGTTATTATTGATACTTGCTCTTCCTCTTTTGAGGAATTAAAGAACATTATCGCTGTTGTCATTATTATTGCTACTGTTGTCATAAAAATAAAGTT
>JAESTF010000329.1 GCA_016763795.1 Flavobacteriales bacterium | reverse complement strand
CCGGCACCGGCGTGGGTAAAGTGCATCACAAACTGATGACGATAGATGATCAGCTGACCATCATCGGCAGCTTCAATTTTAACTGAAGGTTTAGGAGCAGGAGCTGGTCCAGAGGTTGGTAAAAATGCAGCTATTGAAGATGTAGAAGCCATTAAAGCGATATTACAAAACAATACAAAAATGGTATTTATTACTGCTGGTATGGGCGGAGGAACAGGGACAGGGGCTGCTCCAGTTATTGCTGAAGCAGCACGAGAAATGGGTATTTTAACTGTGGGGATAGTTACCATTCCATTTTCGTTTGAAGGAAGAATAAGAAAGCAACAAGCAGAAGATGGATTAAAAGAATTGAAAAACCATGTAGATACATTGTTAATTGTAAATAACGACAAGTTACGAATGATGTATGGTAATTTAAAAATGAGTGAAGCTTTTGCCAAAGCAGATGATGTTTTATCGATTGCAGCAAAAGGGATTTCAGAAATAATTACAGTAACAGGTTATGTAAATACAGATTTTAGAGATGTAAATACTGTAATGAAAGATGGTGGTACTGCAATTATGGGTACAGGAGTTGCTGATGGAGAAAATAGAGCAATTGATGCGGTAAGCAAAGCATTGTCATCTCCATTACTAAATGATAGTGAAATTAAAGGTGCCAACTACATTTTGTTAAATGTAACCTCTGGTGAAGAAGAAATTACAATGGATGAGATTGGAGATATTACTGATTTTATTCAAGAAGAAGCAGGGTTAGATGCAACTGTAATTTGGGGTAATTGTACAGATGAGACTTTAGGAGATAAGGTTTCTGTAACAGTTATTGCAACTGGTTTTGGAGATGGGACTTTAAATAGTTTTGACTTAAGTAAAAAACCAGAAAAAGTAGTAATGGATTTAGATGCTGATTTACCAACAAGTATTACAACATCGTTGGATACGGTAGAAAAAACAGCAGTAGAAGCATCTGAAGTAGCGGTGCCAACATTAAAAACAAAAATTACTAAACAACCAACATTAAATTTTGAAACATCTACAACAGAAGTTGAAAATACAGTAGAAGAGATAGTGGAAAAACCTGTATCTATTAAAGATGAGGTAGAGAAAGTGATTTTTAATTTAGAAGATGATGTTGCTGATGAAGCACCAGTTGTAGAAGAGAATGATTTTGTGTTAAATACTGTTTCTGATGAGCTGGAAGAAAATGTAGAAGCTGCTGTAAATGATGAAGTTGAAATGGATAAAACTCCAACAGCTGAATTAGAAGAGCAACAAACTACCAATTGGAATTGGAGTGATGTAAACGATGAAGAAGTACAAGCTGAAACTTCAGAAAAAATAACTTCAGAATTTAAAACTGAATTATCTGATGAATCTACAGCAGAAGAAAATAATACAGTTGTTTGGAATTTGAATGATACAGATTCAGCAGATGAAATTTCAAATGAATCAACTGATTTTACTGTGGGACATGTAGAAGAGCCAACAGAAGAAATCACTTTCTTTAAAAAGGAAGTAACATCAGAAGATGAAACATCAACAGAAGGCCCAGTTTATACCAATAGAATTCCAGATGAGGATCAATTAAAACGTTCTCAGGAAAGAATCATGAAAATTAAGGAGTTGGGATTGAGAATGAAAACACCTTCAGGAATTAATGATTTAGAAAATGAACCAGCTTATAAAAGAAGAAAAATTAATTTGGATGAAACACCACACTCTTCAGAAAACCCAATCTCAAGATTTACATTATCTAACGATGAAGATGGTACTCCCAAATTAAATGATGACAATTCTTTTTTACATGATAATGTAGATTAGAAAACATTTTTTGTTATCCTGAGTATGTCGAAGGATAAAAAGAGAATGTTTTTTAATAAGCAGAACATATTTAAGTCGCTTCTTAGTAGTTTTGAAGCGACTTTTTTCTCCCCTCTTGAGAGGGGCAGATTTTATCCAATTATTTTACCCTGAGTTTATCGAAGGGTTGATTTGGTTTAAAATCAGGGGTGTGTTACTTAGGGTTACTCACTTAGATTTCAAAACACAAAACATAAAACAAAATGAACTTATCAGAACAAATAAATGCGGACATAAAAAAAGCAATGTTGGCAAGAGAAAAAGATAAATTAGAAGCATTAAGAGCAGTTAAAGCAGCTATAATGTTAGAAGCAACTAAAACAGGGAGTAGTACTGAAATTTCTGATGAAACAGTACTAGGTATCATTCAAAAATTGGTAAAGCAACGAAAAGATGCATCTACAATTTTTAAAGAACAAAATAGAGAAGATTTAGCCAAAGATGAAGATTTTCAAATAGGAGTGTTGAGTGTTTATTTGCCTGCTCAAATGGGAGAAGATGAGGTTAGAAAAGTAGTGCAAGATACCATTGCTCAAGTTGGAGCTACGGGACCACAAGATATGGGTAAAGTAATGGGACCTGTTATGGGGAAACTAAAAGGAAAAGCTGATGGAAAATTGATTTCAGCTTTAGTTAAGGAATGTTTGGCTTAAATATTATATTAAAAAAAGGAAGATGGATTCATCTTCCTTTTTTTTAATCAAAATATTCAATATCTCTAATTAAAATACCACTAGGATTATCGTTCTCAAAAATGATTTTTTTAATCCAATTACCTTTAGCATCATAATTGTATTTATAACTATAAACTATAGAGTTGCTAAAATTTAGTTGCTCAAAATTACCTTCCTCATCATAATTATAATCACTTTTAGAGATTAAATTATTGCCTTTATGAAACTCTGAACTAACAATATTTCCCTCAGTATTAAATGCATAAAGTTCTTTCTTATCAATAGCTTTTTCGGTTTTAAACCGTTTGATTTCTGTAATATTTCCACTGTTATCATATTGGTAAGATTCCGACCAATTATATCTACCATCAGTAGTTTTATAATTTAGAGTTGTTACTTGATGATCAACATTAGTTTCATATCTTCCAGTACCAAAAAGCATTCCTTGAGAGTCATAGTTGTTGTACTCAACAAGAACACCTTTTTTATATAAATAAACAGTTCTGTTTGCAAGAGTTCCATCAGGGATATAATCGTTTTTTTCAATTTTATTACCATCTAAATTAAAAAGAACTTCTTTGTTGTATAAGTGTTTAACTTTTTCTCCGTTTGAAATAATACTGAAGTTGTCTACAGCTAAAAATTTTATTTCTCTAAAAGATTTTACATCTCCTTTTAATTGAAACTTATTCCAATCGGTATTATTTCTATCGAAACTAGAGTTGTTTGGATCGCATGATAAAATAAATAAGGCGCTAATAAATAAGAATACTATTTTTTTCATTTGTTATTTTATAATGAATAGGTGATGAAAGTAGTAAATTTAAAACAACTTAGAATAATAATTAGACTATTCAGCGATTCCGAGCTACTAAGACATTTTTTTAGGTCTTAAATAAGTTTTTAAATAGACTATATTAAAGTTTAATTTTGCTCATAATTAAAAAATATTTTGAATAAAGAAATTTTAAAACTAGCAATACCTAATATTTTAGCTAATCTTTCGGTGCCAATGTTAAGTTTGGTAGATATTGCTTTAATGGGACACCTAAATAGTACATCTTATATTCTTTCTATAGGCTTTGGAGTAATGATTTTTAATTTTATTTATTGGGCATTTGGTTTTTTGCGAATGGGCATTACAGGAATGACAGCTCAAGAGGTGGGAAAAGGAAATGTAAATGAATCTTACCGCTTGTTGTTTAGAGGAGTGATAATTGCTTTTTTAGGAGCAGCTTTACTTTTTGTATTTAAAGATTTATTACTACAATTATCGTTGTATTTAATTAATTCAAGCGATGCTGTAAATGAGCAAACCGCAACATACTTTAATATTAGGATTTATGCAGCACCAGCAACATTGGGTTTGTATGCTTTTATAGGTTGGTTTTTGGGTAAACAAAATGCTACTATAGCAATGGTAATTACAATAGTTGTAAATGTGTTAAATGCTTTTATTAGCTATTATTTAGTTACCTATTTAGCGATGGGAACAAAAGGCGTAGCTTCCGGAACTGTAATAGCACAATACATTGGTTTTTTATTGGCAATTGTTTTATTTTTTATTTACTATAAAAAAGAGTTGGTGCGAGAAGCATTTCAAAATATATTTGAGGTAACAGCTATTAAAAAATTTATATTAGTTAATTCAGATATATTGATTAGAACACTTTGTTTAATATTTACCTTATCATTTTTTAAAGTAATGTCGGTAAAAGAAGGTGAACTGATAGGTGCAGCTAATATTTTACTATTAGAATTTATAACCATTGCAGCTTATGGGATTGATGGTTTTGCTTTTGCAGCAGAATCGATTAGTGGGAAATATTTTGGAGCAAAAGATAATGTAAACTTAAAAAAAGCCATACGGTATTGTTTTTATTGGGGTTTTGGCTTAGGTTTAATATACGCGTTAGTTTACTTATTATTTGGCAGAGACATACTAGAGTCACTCACCGACCAAACAGAAGTAGTTAATTTGGCTTTAGAATATAGGTTATGGTTGGTCGTATTTCCAGTTTTAAGTGTAGTCCCTTTTGTTTGGGATGGAGTTTACATTGGGTTAACATCATCTAAAGCAATGCGAAATACCATGTTGTTTTCTACAATTATAATATTTTTACCTAGTTATTATGTGTTAGCCAATTATTGGGGAAACCACGGGTTGTGGTTAGCTATGATTTTATTTGTATTGGCTAGAGGAATTAGCCAAACAATTTTAGCTAAAAAAGTAGTTTATGGAAAAATAAATTAATTCTGGAGGTATTTTTAGTAGTATGTTTGAGGGGCGAAAATGGATTTAAAATTACACGAAATCATATCATTTATTTTTTAACAGTTTTAATAAGCCACCGTTCTAATGTGGTTTATTTTTTGTTAGTAAAAGTATTTTTTAGTTTCACTTTAAACTGTTCCCATTTCTTGAAAATTTGTTCATTATTTTCATTGAGGATTTTCGTAAGTAGGCGAGTACTAGCAAT
>JAESTF010000328.1 GCA_016763795.1 Flavobacteriales bacterium | reverse complement strand
TGATTGTATTAATTTTACAGATTTAAGTTCTGGAGGAACTGCAACCAGTTGGAGTTGGACTTTTCAGGGGGCAAATACTACATCTTCTTCTCAACAAAACCCCACTAATATTTGTTATAACACAGCAGGGAACTATGGTGTTTCCTTGGTAGTAAGTGATGGTGTAAATTCCGACTCTCTTTTTATAAATAACTTTATAACTGTAATTGCTCTTCCAAATTCAGGAACTAATGGAACTGGAATTTTGTGTGCTAATGCTACTCCAATTAACTTATTTGATAGTTTAGGTGGAAATCCTGATACTGGTGGAACTTGGTCTGGCCCTTCTGCTTTAGCAAATACAGATCAGGGCACTTTTGATCCTAGCTCTAATATTAACGGATCTTACACATATACATCAACGAACTCTTGTGGCAACTCTTCTAATAATGTTATTGTTACCATAATACCTTTGCCAAATACAGGAGCAGATGGTTCACTCTCTATTTGTCCAACAGGTCCTGCAACTGATTTATTTAGTCAACTAGGAGGTTCTCCTGAAACAAGTGGTACTTGGTCTGGTCCTTCTGCTCTAACTAACGGAAATCAAGGCTCTTTTAATCCTACTTCTAATACTGCAGGCACTTACACTTATACAGTTACTAACTCTTGTGGTTCTTCTAGTAATGATGTTCTGGTAACTATAACTGCTAATCCAAGTCCAGGAACAAATGGAGTTGCACTACTTTGTGCTAATGCTACTTCAATTAACTTACTTGATAGTTTAAATGGTACTCCTGATGCTAGTGGTACTTGGTCTGGTCCTTCACCCTTAACTAATGGAAATCAAGGATCCTTTAACCCTACTTCTAATGCTAGTGGAACGTACACCTATACCGTTAATCTTTGTGGCGGTGGCACTGCAACTGCTGAGGTGGTAGTTACAGTAAACCCTTTAGCAAATACTGGAACTAATGGCACATTAACTATTTGTCCCACAAACCCTATCACAAATTTATTGGCACAATTAGGTGGGACTCCTAATTCTGGAGGTTCCTGGTCTGGCCCTTCTACCCTAACTAACGGTGATCAAGGATCTTTTAACCCTACTTCTAATACTGCAGGCACTTACACTTATACAGTAACAAATTCTTGTGGTTCTTCTAGTAATGATGTTCTGGTAACTATAACTGCTAACCCAAGTCCAGGAACAAATGGAGTTGCGCTACTTTGTGCTAATGCTACTTCAATTAACTTATTTGATAGCTTAAATGGTACTCCTGATGCTAGTGGCACTTGGTCTGGTCCTTCTACTTTAACTAATGGGAATCAAGGCGTTTTTGATCCTACTTCTAATGCTAGTGGAACGTACACCTATACCGTAAGTCTTTGCGCTGGAGGTACTGCAACTGCAGATGTAGTAGTTACTGTTAACGCTCTTCCAACCGTTATTGCCAATTCAACAAATACTGTAATATGCTCTGGAGATCAAATAACATTGACTGGAAGCGGAGCAAATTCCTATACTTGGAATAATGGAGCTGTAGATGGTGCTTCTTTCACTCCTACTACAACTACAACATATACTGTAACAGGAACTAATACTAATGGCTGCTCTAATTCAGATCAAATCTTAATTACAGTTAATTCATGCTCTATATCTCCTATTGCAAATTTATCAGCTAACAATACATCTATTTGTATTAATGATTGTGTCGATTTCTCTGATATAAGCACTGGTGGAATTGCGACTTCTTGGTCGTGGCATTTCTTTGGAGCAACTCAACCTACATCAAACGCTCAGCATCCAATAAATATTTGTTACGATTCTACAGGTACTTTTGATGTAGCTCTAATGGTTGAAAATGCTTTTGGTAATGATTCTATTTTTATTGCCAACTACATAACTGTTGATTCATGTAATACAATACCAACATCATTTATCATCCCAAATGTATTCTCACCTAATGGTGATGGTCAAAACGATGTTTTTAATGTAACAGGAACTGGTTTAATTTCTGTTAAAGCAGATATTTATAACAGATGGGGAAGTTTAATGTTTAACTCCGAACAATTAATTAATAAAGGCTGGGATGGAAGAACAACTGCAGGAAGTGAATGTACTGAAGGTACTTACTTCTACATTATCTCCATAGAAACAATAAAAGAAGTAGAAACTTTTAAAGGTACAATTACTTTAATTAGATAATTCTAAAAGAAAAAAGATAACATAATCCCACCAGTAGATGTTGCTCCTATTGTTGTTTGAGATGCTCCTGCTTTTCCACTTACAAAAGTAGAGCTTTGAGACCCACTCACTGGTGTTACAACATTGCTACCACTAAAATCTCCCCCTGCCTTAACATAAGTAAAAGCATAGCCAAATTCAACGCCTAAACTCAAGTTTTTAGATATAAAATAATTAAACCCTGCTATACCAGCTAAACCAAAAGCAGCACCGCCATCTTGTTGAAGCAAGATTTGCTCTTTATGAGTTCCTGTAACATCAGTTTGATCTAGGTTTGCATCAGTTTTTGTAGATCCAATTCTCATTATCATTAAATCTCCACCAACGTAAGGGTCTAATCTTCGTGTTGTTCCTAAATGTTTTTCAATTCCTATAGACACCTTAAAATCAAAACGAGAAATTGTTGAATCGATACTTTGAAGGCCTCTATTTCCTGATGATAATGTAACACTATCTTCTCTAAAAAAGTTTTGACTTAAATAAGCCACACCAAAACCAACTCTCAAAGCCAAATCATCTTTTAAATAATGACGCGCAAACAAATTAAACTGTCCTAAACTATCTTTATTATTTTCAATAACTATATTATCTATAATTCCTGAAATATTTAATGAAAGCCCCCAATCTCCTTCAATTGGTTTTAACCTATCATCTTCCGTTTGAGCGTTAACTGTAAATACAGTTATAAAAATTAAGGTAAATACTATTGCTATCTTTTTCATGTTATTCTAATTTTGAGATAAAACTCCTTTATTCCTATTTTATTATCTATAAGGTGTGAAATTAATTATTTCTATGATTATTAGCCAAATAAATCAAACTGATATTTATATTTGAGCAAATGATAAGAATAGGTTTAATATCAGATACACACGGTTACTTAGATCCCAAGGTTGAGAAATACTTTAAGGAGTGTGATGAAATATGGCATTTGGGTGATGTAGGAAACGTTGAAGTAATTAAGCAACTCACCAAAATAAAACCTGTTAGAGGTGTTTACGGCAACATTGATGGGCAAGATATTCGTAAAATATTTCCGGAAGAATTAAAATTTAAGTGCGAAGAAGTTAAAGTCTGGTTGGTTCATATTGGAGGTTACCCCAACCGATATGCTAAAAACATAAAAAAAAGAATTGAATTTAATTCTCCCGATTTATTTATTAGTGGACACTCGCACATCTTAAAAGTAATTTATGATAAGAAGCTAAAACTGCTACATATAAACCCTGGAGCAGCTGGTAAAAGTGGTTTTCATCAAGTAAAAACATTAGTACGATTTACCATAGATAAAAAAGATATTAGAGATTTAGAAGTAATTGAATTAGGGCCTAAACAAGATAAAACCTAATTAAATGAGACTTGATTTTTTTGTTAAAAACCCGTACTTTCGTTTAACACAATGTAAGTTGCATTAAAACGCGACCAACAAGTACATTAAACGAAATAATCAAAATACGTATTACGTACCTTTTCAACAACAGCATTAAAACGCTGTTCTTTCAAGACAAAAAGCTTCGCTTAAAACTTTATCAATTTTTCTAACAGTAAAACACTAAATTTGTTTCTTCAAAAAAATAGCAAGAAATGAATCCATTATTAGAAGAATTTAATACGCCTTATAATACAGCTCCTTTTTCAAAAATTAAAAATGAGCATTACAAACCTGCTTTTATAGAAGCCATTAAAATAGCTAAAAAAGAAGTCGATAATATCGTTAACAATACTGAGGCACCGTCTTTTGAAAATACGATTGTAGCGTTAGATTTTAGTGGAACCTTATTAGGGACTGTTTCTAGTATATTTTTTAATTTAAATTCTGCTGAAACATCTGATGAAATACAAGCAATTGCTTTAGAGGTTTCTCCCCTCCTATCAGAATTCAGTAATGATATTGGATTAAATGAGGAATTATTTAAACGTGTTAAGGCTGTTTACGATAAAAAAGATGAATTAGATTTAACCACCGAACAACAGACCTTACTTGCAAAAAACTATAAAAGTTTTGTAAGAAATGGAGCAAATCTAAACGATACGGATAAAGAAACATTAAGAGGAATTGATAAAGAGCTTTCACAAACTTCTTTAAATTTTGGAGAGAATGTTTTGGCTGCTACCAACAAATACGAATTACACCTTACCAACAAAGAAGATTTAGCTGGTTTACCTGATGGGATAATTGAAGCTGCTGCAATGACAGCAAAAGCAAAAGAGAAAGATGGTTGGATTTTCACTTTAGATTATCCAAGCTACCTTCCTTTTATGACTTACGCAGCGAATAGAGAATTGAGAAAAGAAATCTCGTTAGCATCTGGCTCTAAAACATCTAAAGGAGATGAATTAGACAATCAAAAAAATGTATTAGAGATTGTTGAATTACGTTACCAACGCGCCAATTTATTAGGCTACAAAAACCATGGAGATTTTGTATTGGAAGAACAAATGGCAACTGCTCCTAAAAAGGTAATTGATTTTTTAAATAACCTTATTTTAAAGTCTAAACCGACTGCTCTAAAAGAGAAGGAGGAATTAACTGCTTTCGCTAAAGAATTAGACAGGTTAGAAAC
>JAESTF010000327.1 GCA_016763795.1 Flavobacteriales bacterium | reverse complement strand
TCCGGTTCCTGATGTTAATACTGGTGCCCATGTACCAGCTATATCAGGACTACCTCCTAATTGTAAAAATAAATCTGTTGGTAAATCGGTTGGACAAGTTGCTAAAGAACCATTGGCACCGGTGATAGGACCAGGCACAATGGCTACAATAACATCAGCTGTTTGTGGGTTTCCCGAACAGTCCGTAACAGTATATGTATAAGTTCCTGAAGGATCAACAGCAGGATCAAATATACTTGTAGTAGAAGTTAGAACAGGTGACCAAGTTCCTCCTACGGAAGGAGTTCCTGTTAAACTATCAAATAAATTAATCGCAGTAGCACATAAACTGGCAACACCATTTGCTCCAGGGTCTGTATTGGCAGTGATAGTAACAACTACATCATTACTAGATAAACCACAAGAATTGGTTATAGTATAAGTATAGGTACCTACTACATCTACTGCTGGATCAAATACCCCAGTTCCTGAAGTCAGCACTGGACTCCATGTACCACCCGTTTGCGCTGTACCGCCTAATTGAAGAAACAAGTCAGTCGAGGGGTCTGTTGTACACATCGTTACAGAACTATCTATTCCTGTATAGGGTCCTAATGTAATTACTATATTTATTGAATCTATATCTCCACAAGGATTAGGAATTGAGTATATAATCGTGTGTATACCAACTCCTGCAACTGAGGGGTCAAATGTTCCGTTAGTGGTATTTGTAATTCCATTTCCACTCCATACACCACCAACATCTATTGCAGATAAATTAACTTGTGGATCGCTTGTACAATATGGACCCGCAAGAGTAATTGTTGCGTCTGCTCCTCCAGGAGGACCAGAGATTGTAAAGTTTACTACTTCTGTTAAATTACAACCACTCGTTACCGTAACACTATAGTTTCCCGTACATAATCCAGAAATAGTATTGGTAGTTCCGGCTGTATCTATTGTTTGAGTTCCATTACTCCATACATAACTATATGGTGGAATACCACAATTACTAATATTGACCGTTGCTGACCCAACACACACACATGATGTAAGATTCACTTGTGATTGTGTAACAGTGATTGCTGGTTGAATGAATTTAAATATAAAACTATCATCCATCCCTCCAGGGCTATCATTATAATAAGTCGATCCACCGGGATTGACTAATGGAAGAGTTGAGGACGATAAGTAATCTGTAAATCCACCAGCCATGAATAAATTGTTATTGTTATCTACGGCTAATGGACATCTAAAATCACGTTTGTTTCCTCCAATATATGACCCCCAAAGCAAGTTCGCATCTTTATCGAGTTTAGTAATAAAGATATCGTTTAGTTCGCCTCCATAAGTGCCCTCATAAAAGTGACATGTACCAGGGTCATAAGTAAGAATGTCATTAGACTTTGTTGCAAAAGAGATATAAGCATTTCCACATTCATCTATGGCAATATTATTTGTTTCAAATTGTGCTTCATAAGCGTCATGCTCACTTCCTCCATAATAGGTCGCCCATTCTCGATTGCCTAAGTCATCAAATTTTAGAATGAAAGCATCGTGTGCATACCAGAGGCCTCCTCCGTTATTGGCACTTTGAAAAAAAGTTCCAGCATCTTGTGTAGGAAAATCTGTAGATGAAGTACCTCCTAATACCCATAGTTTCCCATTTAAATCTGTAGCAACGGAGTAGGAATCATCCATAGCACTTCCTCCATAATAGGTAGCCATTAATTGATTTCCTGCATTATCAAATTTGGCTATAAAAGCATCAGAATCCCCACCACTATTACTTGCTTGAAAGAACGTTCCTGCATCCAGCGTTGGAAAATCAGTAGAAGATGTACTTCCCGTTATCCAAATATTTCCATTGATATCTGAGGTAATTCCTTGACCTCGTTCTCTTCCTGAACCTCCAAAATAAGTGGAATGTAATAAATTACAAGAGTTATCAAATTTAACCAAAAAAGCATCCAGATATCCACTAATTACTCCTTGAAAATAACCTCCTCCATTTAGGGTTGGAAAATACTCCTGAGCATAACCAGTTATCCATGCATTCCCATTAATATCTGTAGTTATTCTTGGAAAATAATCATCCCAATACCCACCATAATACGTGGCCCATAAACGATTTCCTGCATTATCAAACTTTAATACAAAAATATCATATATGTTTGGGGAAGTATGTTGTTTAGTACCATTAAAAAAAGTTCCAGCATCTTGCGTTGGAAAATCAAAAGAACCCACAGTTCCTGTAATCCATATGTTATCATTAATATCAACTGACAGGGAAAATCCTGATTCACCTTCACTACCTCCATAAAAAGTTACCCAAATTCTATTCCCATTATTATCAAACTTAAGAATCATTACATCATACCACCCTCCTGCTGGAGCGCCTTGATAGTACGTCCCAGCATCTTGTGTTGGGAAATTTGTTGACCCAGCATACCCAGCAATAAAAACGTTTCCATTACTATCTGTATCTACCCCCGAAAAGCCATCAGTAGCGTTTCCTCCATACATAGTACCCCATACTAATTCAGGATCAATGATTAAATCTTGAGTCTTATCATAATCTCCAATTGAAATAGTTACATTGTAAGAATAAAGGGGTTTTTCATCATTTAAAATGGTAGGGGAACTAGTCACCCCAAAACCACTGTACAGTAAATTCTTATTCTTTGTTGCATTGTATTTAGATGAAATAGGATGTTCACTATTACCTTGATAACATAACAATTGACCTTCAATTAAATTCCCCAATTCATTTGAAAATTTCAATTCATTTTCACCAACATCAATTTGTCCACTGCCTTCATACACCATCTTAACATCCCCAGGATTAGCTCCTGGGTGTACAATAAATTCATGTTTTAAACCTCCCGAAACAGAGGTGTATAATTTCCAATCTATTCCAGGGTAAACATCTGAAATAATTACTTTAGTATATGTTTTAACATTAAAAATACCGTCTGGACAATGCCCTAAAAAATAACGAACATCCCCCTGACTAATATCTCCTTCTGTTTCTATGTTTTCTTTTCTTATCGAGGCATTCTTCAATACCATATCTTGCCGATGCCATCGAATGTTTTTATTCTTTTTTTGTTTACCGTCTTTTCCCATCATTGGAGAACCATCGGAATTAGTTAATAAGGTATTATTTTTTGTAAAAAATTGATACGTTAATCCAGATGTTGTTACCCAAATATTAAGACCTGGTGACTCCGCTTTAAATAAAACTTCATCAACAGATAAATTATTAACACCAACCATTTGACCTTTATTTTCTTGAAACCCCAACTGGACAGTCTTACCGATAAGCTCCTTTGCTTCTGCTTCAGAAACTCCAACGCCTTCTTTTGCAAAACAACTCAAACTAAAAAATGAAACTGAAATAATTAATATGAATGTCAATAAGCTTTTTATGGATTGCTGTTTTTTCATAAGATATAATTTTACTTATTCGTTTAAAAGTAAAGATATCTTGATTTTGGTTTCAGAACAGAGAGTAGACGTATACAAAACGTTACAACAAGATGTAACATGTTTATATATAGCATTTTACATTTTTTTGTGATTTTTAATTATACAATTCTTCTATTCTTTATGTTATTAATAACTACTTCCAATCTCCGTTTTTTCGATTCTATTTGTTGATTCTTTTTCTTCAATTACACAAAAAAATATTATGATGACAGGTACCACAAACATCATATCTAATTTAGATTTTAATTATAATTTTCTAAAACAGACCCCTGACACGTTATGGCATATCCAGCACATACATTTGTGATATTATTAGTTTAAAATATTATAAAAATGAAAAATGCAATCAATTGGTTTGAGATTCCAGTAAACAATTACGAAAGAGCAAAAAAATTCTATTCAGAAGTTATGGATGTAGAAATTATTGACCATCATATGGATGAAAAAAACATCAAATATGGTGTTTTTCCATACGATATGGAAAATAATGGAACAGGCGGAGCAATAATGCAAATGGAAGGCATGAAACCTTCAATGGATGGTTCTACACTTTATTTAAATGGTGGTGATGACTTAAATGTTCCTTTATCTAGAGTTGAAGCTGCTGGTGGAACGGTGATTATGCCTAAAATGGATATTAAAGAAAATGGATTTATTGCACAGTTTACCGATACTGAAGGTAATCGTGTAGCTCTTCATTCAATAGCTTAAATTATAGATAGCGAATCCTAATTGGGTTCGCTATCTTTGTTCTATATGTCGCAATTAGCTAGACTCATATCAATACTTACCTTATTAAAATCTAAACGATTATTAACTGCTACAGAATTAGCAGATAAGTTTGATGTAAGTGTAAGAACGATTTATAGAGATATTCGAAAATTAGAAGAGGCTGAAGTTCCTATCTACACGATTGAGGGTAAAGGTTATAGCCTGGTTGATAATTACATGGTAGCTCCTGTACAGTTTACAGAAAAACAAGCAAATGCATTAATAACTGCTCAACACCTCATCTCCCAATCTAAAGATGCTTCTTTTGTAAATGATTTTAACGAAGCTTTAACAAAAATTAAATCTGTTTTTAGGACCTCCATACAAGAAAAAAGTGAATTACTTAGTGATAAGATTCATGTTTTTAATTGGAACTACGAAGATATATCGAGCAATGCACTATCCGAAATTCAGTTAGCTATTACTAACTTTAATTTTGTAGAAATTAATTATCAAAAAGCAAATGACCCAACAGTTTCATTCAGAAAAATTGAACCCTCTGCAATGTACTCCATTAATAACAAATGGATTTTAATTGCATGGTGCCATATGCGAAATGAATTTAGAGCTTTCCGTATTGATAGAATTCAACACTTCAAAATTTTATCTGAAAAATTCGAAGATAGAAAATTTAACATTCAAAACTACTTCGCTTCCAGCCCATATGACGGGCATAAATAATCTTAAAAAAAACACATTTCAAGTAAATAAAAGAAACAATGACAGAAACAAATATTAATCCTGATAAGTTTACCACATTCTATTCAGAACTAAAACATTTAAAATTTGAAACCAAAAACAGTGAATTTATTGCGACATTAGTTGATGAACAACAATTTGAAATTTTAAAAGGTTACGGAAAAACAAAGACTGAAGCTATAAATGACTTGCATAACAACCTAATATAAGTTTAATAAAAATGCTACTTCGCAAAACTCTTCAATCTTAAAAAAATAAAACCCCAAACATAAAACATTTGGGGCTTAAGGTCTGTTATATGAGGTGAAATCTTCATATAGCATGTTGAAAAAAGAGGCCCTAATTCCTCCATTAATTTTACTATTATTATAATTTAGCTCAATAATATATTCGCACCTTAACTTTTTTAATGAAAAAATAACTTTATACTTGTTCTAATTTATCAGATTAAATAATATTTTGAATTCAATATATGTACGAAATTCATCAACCTAAAAAAACATCTTTAAAAAAGTATATATCTGAATTTACCATTCTCAAAAAAGATCTATTTAAACCAATTAATTACTTAGCATTTCCTCACCACCGGGGATCAATTGCTTTCTTTTTTCAGGCAAACGTTACTTATACTAATTTAACTTTAAATATAGAAAGGGATGATAATTTATCTACCTCAATAATTATCTTAGGGAAATATAAAGAACCTCTATTACTAGAGTATAAAAACTTTGTTGATGAAATTGTAATAAATTTTACGCCAACTGGATTAAATTATTTTTTTGTAGAGAACTACGATAAAATTACTAACAAGCCAATTAAATTTCTTAAAGATGAAGAATGGATTGAATTTTCAAGAAAATTATTTAAAGCAAATAAAAATGAAAGAATTTCTCTCTTAGAAGATTTTCTTCTTTCTCATTTTATGGAAAAAGATTTATCTATTATTGAGCATATAATAGATAAGATGAAAAATAATAAGTCGTTAAAACTAAAAGATCTTTCTCAAGAAATGGGTATCTCTGAAAGAACAATTAATCGAATATTTCATAAATATACGGGACTTTCACCTAAAGATTTTAAAAAAATATTACGACTCAGAAACTCCATTACAATGCATAACAAAAAAATAAGTTTGACTGAATTGTGCATGAGTAATGATTATTATGATTCTTCACATTTCACTAACGAATTTAAAGCTTTAACAAAAAGAAATCCAAGGAACTTCTTTAATTCTTTGAAGAAAATTAATTCGATGGAGTCTTATTATATTTTTAAGTAGTGTCTGAATTATACAAGTTTAATATAGTTGATTAGTAGACCTTTGTACTATTAATTAACTTATAAATGAAGAAAAAACTCAAAATTCAAAAAATAGTCGCCCTACTCATCTTTATTATTTCAATATCGATGCATGTGTCTGCTCAAGATTATTCAAAACAAGTCAATGTTTTTAAGCAAAGTTTTATTGAAAAACGCACCAAAAATTTAAACCAATATTTAAGTTCAGAATTAAAATTTGATCCAATACCAATTTCTAGTACTTCTGCTGTTATAACTAATATTGTATCGCAATTCCCCAAACTAAACAGTATAACGATTCTAGAAAGTGAAAAAGGAAAAGCAAAAATAAAATATGATTTTGTTGATCTTGGTGTTAGTGAATCATATATACACTTTGATGAAGCTGGTAAAATTATAAGAATTGAGTTTATTGAAAATCTCATAAAACAACAAATGGATGACCAAAAGAAACAACAACCAAAAGGTGTTAAGCAACCAATTCCCAGTGAATTATCAAAAAAATACCCATCAAAAAAGATAACATTTAAGTCTGAAGATGGGCTTTTGGTTACAGGTAACCTATATGAAATAGGAAAAGATAAACCTATTATTTTGTTATGTCATCAAGCAAGATATAATAAATTTGAATATGCTGATATTGCTCCTAAACTAAATGAATTAGGTTATAATTGTTTAGCGATAGACCAACGGTCTGGAGGTTCTTTTGCTGGCAAACCAAACGAAACATATGAAAGAGCAACAAAAAAAGGTATTACAGATATTA
>JAESTF010000326.1 GCA_016763795.1 Flavobacteriales bacterium | reverse complement strand
GCTCTGCTGAAGAAAAGAAAGTTGATATTCGTTACTATGATGTTATATACGATATTCTTGATGACCTTAAGAAAGCTATGGGCGGCCTTTTAGATCCAGAAGTGAAGTTAGAAATTCTTGGTCATGCGCAAGTTAAAGAAGTATTTAAGATTTCTAAAGTAGGTACTATTGCTGGTTGTATGGTTCAGGATGGTAAGATTAATAGAAACAGTAAGATTCGTTTAATTAGAGATGGAGTTGTTGTTTATACAGGAGAGTTAGCCTCTTTAAAACGATTTAAAGATGATGCAAAAGAAGTTGCTAAAGGCTACGAATGTGGATTAAACATTGCTAATTTTAATGATATTAAAGTTGATGATATCGTAGAGGCTTATGAAGAAGTAGAAGTGAAGCAAAAATTAGCTAAATCTTAATTATTATTCTAAGTTTATCGAAGGGTTGATTTGGAAGCCTATTTAAGAACTTTAGTTTTAAACATAAAAAAGACCCAATTGAAATTCAATTGGGTCTTTTTTATAGTGGTCTGTTGTATTTTATTGTTTTATTTTCTGTAGAGAGAAAATTATCCAATATTTTTTGTTTGTGTACATTGCTTAGTTGAATCTTTTGATTAAAAATGTTTTATTCAATCAACTCTTTAACATCGATTTCATCCCTAACTATAAAACTACTAGGAAACTCTTTAGTTATGAATTTCTTGTATTTTAATGCTTCTAATTTAGTTTTGAAATCACCAACTCTAACTTTGTAGTGAGGTTGCTTATAATTGAGGTGAGCTTTTGTTTTAGGATGTACCCTTAAAAAAGAAGCTCTAGTTTGGTTTGCTAGCTGTTTTTTATTTCCAGAGTAAATTTGAATACGATAACCTTTTAACGAGTATCGGGAAGTATATTTTTCATTGAGTTTGTCTATTCTGCTGTCTTTTATTGTGATTGTTTTTTCAGTATTTAATGAATCAGAAAGATTAACATCTTGAGAGAATATTAGTTGAGAAAAGCAAATGAGTGATATAGAAAGAATAATTTTTTTCATAGTGGTTTAATTTAATTTTCAAAATTACATTTTTTCTTAAAACAAGAAACGAACCATAATGAAAAATATACTCAAGTGTTATTTAGAATCATTCTAAATTAATAAGATTAGGTTCATTTTTTTTTAAAAGATTTAGTAAAAACAAGGGATTCTTATACATTTGTTGACTATTGCATTAAGGCATATTTAAAAAAACAAACAAAGCAATTGTAACCTATTTAGTATGAATAAGATACTCAGTTTAATAAAGGAAAATTCACTTTTAAAGGTGACGCTATTTTGTCTCTCTTTTCTGTTTTTTCAACTTAACTCATATTCACAAGACGGTAAAAAATTATTTAAAGCAAATTGTGCAGCTTGCCATAATGTAGGAACAAAAAAAGTTGTTGGTCCAGGTTTGTCAGGTGTAGCAGAAAAGCATGATAGAGAATGGTTAGGGAAGTGGATTAAGAATTCAGGAGAACTTATCGCCTCTGGCGATGCTGCGGCAAACGAAATCTTTAATGAATATAGCAAGTCAATTATGCCTCCTCAACCTGTTGATGATGCTCAAATTGATGCAATTTTAGAATACATTAAAAATCCAGGAGATGGTGTTGCTGCTACTCCAGAAGATGTCACTTCTGTTGGTACTGTTGAAGAAGCTAATTCTACAATGTTGTATCTTTTTATAGGTGTTATTCTTTTATTATTGATTCTAGTAATAACACTAAATAAAACAGGTGTTTTTGTAAAAGAAGTAATTGCTAAAGATGCTGGTGAAGAATATGATGGTCCAACTACTTTAGGACAAGGGTTAAGCCAGTTGATTAGTAATAACAAAGGTATTGTTGCTGCTTTAGTAATTGTACTTTTCTTTGGTGGAATTGTTAATTTAATGGATGGTGCATTTACAATAGGTGTTCATCAAGGATATAAGCCAGAACAACCAATTAAATTTTCTCATAAAATACATGCCGGAGATGATAAAATAGATTGTAATTACTGTCATTCAAGTGCTCGTCATAGTAAAACATCAGGAATTCCTTCTTTAAATGTTTGTATGAATTGCCATAAAGCAATTGATGGTTCTGATGGTAAAACGTTTACATATAATGGCCAGCAATATTCTATGACGGAAGAAATTCAAAAGATTTACGACCATTTAGATTACGATCCAGAAACAGGTGAGTACGGAGATAATCCAACGCCAGTTCAATGGATAAAAGTTCATAATTTGCCAGATCATGTTTATTTCAGTCATCAACAACACGTTACTGCAGGTAAACAAAAATGTCAAACATGTCATGGTCCTGTAGAGGAAATGGATGTTGTTGAGCAGCATGCTCCAATGACTATGAAATGGTGTATTGAATGTCATAAAGAAACAGCAGTTGCTACAGAAGGAAATGGTTATTATGATGATATGCATAAAAGAATGACTCCTGAATTTAAAGAGAAAGTGTTGGGTGATGGAGTGTTGACTGTTGATGAGATTGGTGGTTGGGAATGTGCAAAATGTCATTATTAATATAAAAAATTAGAATTTATTAAGCGTTGAGATAATATGGCTAATTCAAAAAAATACTGGAAAGGTTTAGAACAACTAGAAGAAACTGCAGAGTTTCAGGCAATGAGTACTCAAGAATTCCCAGAACAATTACCAGTTGAAGAATTTCTAGGAGACGAAGACTCTTTAGAAAGCTCTAATACATCAAGAAGAGATTTCTTGAAATATTTAGGTTTTGGTGTGGCAGCAGCATCTTTAGCTGCGTGTGAAACGCCTGTTACAAAAGCAATACCTTATTTAAATAAGCCAGAAGAAATTACGCCAGGTTTAGCAAATTATTACGCATCTACTTATTATGATGGACATGATTATGCTGCTATTTTAGTAAAAACTAGAGAAGGTCGTCCAATTCATATTACTGGTAATACAGAATCTACATTAACACAAGGAGCCGTTAACGCAAGAATTAACTCTTCAGTACTTTCATTATATGATAGTAATCGTCTAAAATCACCAATGATGAATGGTGAAGAAGCGACTTGGGCTACTTTAGATAATAGATTAGGAAAAGAATTAAAAGCAGCTAAAAATGTTAGAGTATTAACAAATTCTATAATTAGTCCTTCAGCCAATGCTATTCTTAGAGAATTTGCAACTCAAGGAGTTGAAGCTGAAGAAGGAAGTGATGCAGTAAATAATGTAATTAGTTATGATGCTATTTCTTATTCGGGAATGATAACGGCAAACGAAGAATCATTTAGTGTTAAAACTCTTCCTTCATATAATTTCGAAAAAGCAAAAACAATAGTAAGTGTTGGTGCTGATTTTATGGGGAACTGGTTAGATACGCAAACTTACATTACGGATTATGCTGAAGCTCGTAAGCCAGATAATAAATGGATGTCTAAGCATTTTCAGTTTGAGGCAAGTATGTCTTTAACAGGTTCGAATGCAGATGTAAGAGTTCCAGTTAAACCATCAGAATATGGGACAATTTTAACGAGCTTATTAAAAGCTGTTGGAGGAAATGTTTCAGCTACAAAAACAAAATACGACCACCAAATCACTGATGCTGCAAAAGCATTAAAAGCTTCAAAAGGAGCTTCAATTGTAATTTGTGGTTCAAACGATAAAAATGCACAAGTAATTGTAAATGCTATTAACGACCAATTAGGGAATTATGGTAATACAATTGATTTAGAGAATCATTCAAATACAAAACAAGGTGTTGATAGTGAAGTAGCGGCTTTAATTGCTGATATGAATGCTGGTAAAGTGGATGCGTTATTAATTAATGGTGTTGATCCTGTTTTTACAATAGGAGATACTTTTAAGAAAGCATTAACTAAAGTAAAAACAACAGTTTGTTTTGCTACTAAAATGAACGATACAGCAGCAGCATGTAAATATGTTGCAGCAACTAATCACCAATTAGAATCTTGGAGTGATGCAGAGCCTGTTAAAGGTTATTTCTCTTTAGGTCAACCTACAATTTCTCCTTTATTTGATACAAGGCAAGCAGAAGATTGTTTCTTAAAATGGTCAGGTAATGATAAATCGTATGATGAATATTTAAAAGAAAATTGGGAAGCAACAATATTTCCTCAAACAGGAGGGGTAATGTTTACTGATTTTTGGAATAAAACATTACATGATGGAGTTTTGGAATTATCTGTTGCAGCGTCAGAAATAGCATTAACATTTAATGGTAATGTCTCAAATGCAGCGGCTGCAATAGCAAAAATTAAAGGAGGTTCAATGGAAATTGAATTAAATCAAAATATGGCAGTTGGAGCTGGTGTTGGAGCTGATAATCCTTGGCTACAAGAAATGCCGGATCCACTAACTAAAATTACTTGGGAAAATTATGTAACAATGAATCCTTCAGAAATGAGAGAGAAAGGTTACAATACTCAATTCGGACAGAAAGAAGCAATGAATGTTGTAAATATTACTGTTGGGAAAAATACAATAGAAAATTTACCTGTTGTTCCACAGCCTGGTCAGGCAAGAGGAACGGTTGGTTTAGCGTTAGGATATGGTAAAAAAGTTGGAAATCAAGAAGAGATTTCTGGACAAAATGCTTATCCATTAGTTGCATCAACAAAAGATGGTAATTCTTATTACGGAAATGTTACATTGACTGATGTTGATGTTGCAGACTATTATGTTGCCTGTACACAAGTGCATCAAACAATAATGGGACGTGATGCTATTATTAGAGAAACTACTTTAGATGTTTATAAAGAAGGAAATAAAGCTGATTTTAATCCTTCACATACTTTAATAGATCATAAAGATGGTAACGCAGTAAATGTGTTAACCAAAGAATTTGATTTATGGGGTGCTCAACCTGTTGAAAATATTGGACACAGATGGGGAATGTCTATTGATTTGAATGCTTGTACAGGATGTAGTTCTTGTGTTACTTCATGTATTTCTGAAAACAACATTGCCGTAATTGGAAAAGATGAAGTAAGAAGAGCAAGAAGCATGCACTGGATGCGTATTGATAGGTATTATGCAAGTGAGCATCAAGATGCTGGTGATATAGCAGGAACTTTAGGTAAAACTAAAGAAGCTGAAGATGTAGGGACCACATTTGGTTATATGGCAATGGAAGATCCTTCGGATAATCCATTAGTTGTTCATCAACCAATGATGTGTCAGCATTGTAATCATGCAGGTTGTGAAACTGTTTGTCCGGTTGCAGCAACAACACACAGTAATGAAGGATTAAATATGATGGCGTATAACCGTTGTATAGGAACAAGATACTGTGCCAATAACTGTGCATACAAAGTAAGAAGATTTAATTGGTATAATTATATCGCATATAACAAGTTTACAGATTTCAATCCATCTCAAGATGATTTAGGCCGTATGGTGTTAAATCCAGATGTTGTAGTTCGCTCAAGAGGCGTAATGGAAAAATGTAGTATGTGTGTACAACGTATCCAAGAAGGGAAATTAGATGCGAAAAAAGCAGGAGCTAAAGTAGTGGATGGAGCAATCCAAACTGCATGTTCTGCATCTTGTCCTACAAACGCAATTACTTTTGGGGATATTAACGACACAAAAAGTGCCGTAAGAGCAGGAGTTGATCACGATAGATCTTACAGAGTTATTGAAGAAAAAGGACAAGAACCGAATATATATTATCAAACAAAAGTTAGAAATTTAGCAAGTAGTAAAACAGCAAAAAGCCATGGGCATTCATAATGACTTTTTGAATTTTAAGCTTGAACATTAAATAAATTTATAATGCATAAAGAAGCAGCAATAAGAGAACCATTAATTTTAGGAGACGATGTTACTTATAGTAAGATAACAGCGGATGTTCTTCACTCTATAGAGCATGGACCAACTAAAATGTGGAAAATTTTAATGACTATAGCCTCAATAACAGCACTTTGGGGTATTGGTTGTGTATTGTATTTAATAAGTACAGGTATTGGTACTTGGGGGTTAAATAATACAATGGGATGGGCATGGGATATTACCAACTTTGTATGGTG
>JAESTF010000325.1 GCA_016763795.1 Flavobacteriales bacterium | reverse complement strand
TTTTTTTAATGCATTTTGTATTACTCCTGATGAATGGTCATCAGCACTTTTTTTCTTCGCAGAAGTAGAAAATCCAACACCTTGTCCGAAATCTTTTAATTGTCGAGCACCGATATTAGAAGTCATAATAATAATGGTATTTTTAAAATTAATTTTTCTACCAGCACTATCAGTCATTTGTCCATCATCTAAAGCCTGTAGCAATAAATTGAATACATCTGGATGAGCTTTCTCAATTTCATCTAATAAAACAATAGAGTAGGGCTTTCTCCTAACTTTTTCAGTTAATTGTCCACCTTCTTCATAACCAACATATCCTGGAGGAGCACCAACTAATCGAGATACAGCAAATTTCTCCATGTATTCACTCATGTCAATTCTTATTAGAGCCTCTTCAGTATCAAATAAATATTTAGCCAATACCTTTGCTAATTGCGTTTTACCAACACCTGTTGGTCCTAAAAAGATAAACGAGCCAATTGGTTTGTTCGGATCCTTTAGTCCAGCTCTGTTTCGCTGTATTGCTTTTACCACTTTTTTAACAGCTTCATCTTGACCAACAACCGAGTCCCTTATTTCATCCCCCATGTGAGCAAGTCTATCTCCTTCAGCTTGAGCAACTCGTTGGGTAGGAATACCAGTCATCATTGCCACAACTTCAGCAACATTGTCTTCACTCACTGTTTCTTTATGGTTTTTAGTTTCATCTTCCCAGGCTTTTTTAGCAATATTTAAATCTTTCAATAAAGTTCTTTCACTATCTCTTAACTGAGCAGCCTCTTCATATTTTTGACTTCTAACCACATGGTTTTTCTGGTCTTTAATTTCCTCAATTTTCTTCTCAATTTCAATAATATTCTTAGGAACCTTAATGTTAGTAATATGAACTCTCGATCCAGCTTCATCTAATGCGTCAATAGCTTTGTCCGGTAAAAAACGATCAGTCATATACCTGTCAGTCAACTTAGCACAAGCTTTAATTGCTTCATCCGTGTAAGTTACATTATGGTGGTCTTCGTATTTTTCTTTAATATTATTTAGTATTTCTATTGTCTCATCAACTGTGGTAGGTTCAATAATAACCTTTTGAAATCTTCTAGCTAAAGCCCCATCCTTTTCAATATGCTGTCTATATTCATCTAGTGTTGTTGCTCCAATACATTGCATTTCTCCTCTTGCTAAAGCAGGTTTAAACATATTAGAAGCATCCATAGATCCCGAAGCTCCGCCAGCACCAATAATTGTGTGAATTTCATCAATAAATAAAATAATGTCAGGAGATTTTTCCAATTCATTCATCACAGCCTTCATTCGCTCTTCAAACTGACCACGATATTTTGTGCCAGCAACCAAAGAAGCTAAATCAAGTGTTACAATTCTTTTCCCAAATAATACACGAGAAACTTTTTTCTGAACAATTCTTAAGGCTAAACCTTCAGCAATGGCAGATTTTCCAACACCAGGTTCTCCTAATAATATAGGGTTATTCTTTTTTCTTCTACTTAATATTTGTGATACCCGTTCAATTTCTTTTTCTCTTCCAATAATTGGATCTAGTTTCCCATCTTCAGCATATTTCGTTAAATCTCTACCGAAATTATCTAATACAGGGGTTTTAGATTTTGAAGTACTTTTGGAAGGAGTATTTCCAGGAGAACTCCCCATAAAACCTTTAGAGCTTTCATCATCACCATCATCTTCTGGGGGTGTATTTGGAAAATCTGCTTTAGGTGTATTTTCTTCTGCTACATTTAACATCATTACTTCTTCTTTAACCGACTCGTAATTAATATTTAAAGCATTTAAAGCATTGGTTGCAATGTTATCCTCACCTTTTAATATAGATAAAAGTAAATGCTCTGTTCCGATAATGTTGTTTCTCAAAACTTTTGCTTCTAAGTAGGTGATTTTCAAAACTTTTTCAGCTTGTTTTACCAAAGGGATGTTAGATGGTTGAGTACTCGATCCATTACCAATTTTAGTAGAGGCTTCTACTTTTTTTCGAAGCTCTTTGGTATCAACACCTAAATTAGCGAGTATTTTAATCGCTAAACCATTTCCTTCCCTAATAATACCAAGTAGTAAATGTTCTACTCCAATATAATCATGTCCTAATCTTAGGGCTTCTTCTTTACTAAAGGTTATTACATCTTTAACTTTTGCTGAAAAATTTGCATCCATAAATATCTAATTTAAACTCAACTATTTCGTAAAATAAGATTAATTGAATTAACTCAAAAATAATAATATAACTAAATATTGGTGTGTCGTAAAAAACACGTTTTTCAACAGAATTTTGTTAGTAAGTAAGCATTGTTTTTTAGCTTTTTTGAGATTGAATTTGTGTATTTTCGAGGGTCTTTAAAAAGAGATAACATTTAGAGGAAAAATAATATAAAATATGGCTGACGGAGAAAAAATAATACAAATAAATATTGAGGAAGAAATGAAATCTGCTTATATCGATTACTCGATGTCAGTAATTGTTTCTAGAGCGCTTCCTGATGTGAGAGATGGTTTAAAACCTGTACATAGAAGGATTTTGTATGGAATGTTAGATTTAGGTATCCGTTCTAATAGCACGTATAAAAAATCTGCAAGAATTGTTGGGGAAGTATTAGGGAAGTACCATCCACACGGAGATACTGCTGTATATGATTCTATGGTGCGTATGGCTCAAGAATGGTCGTTACGTTATATGTTAATTGACGGACAGGGGAATTTTGGATCTGTAGATGGAGATAGTCCGGCAGCAATGAGATATACTGAAGCAAGATTGAGAAAGATTGCTGAAGAAATGTTAGGAGATTTAGATAAAGAGACGGTTGATTTTAGATTGAACTTTGATGATTCATTACAAGAACCAACTGTTTTGCCAACTAAAATACCGGCTCTACTATTAAATGGAGCCTCAGGTATTGCTGTAGGTATGGCTACAAACATGGCTCCTCATAATTTAACAGAAGTTATTAATGGAACTATTGCTTACGTTGAGAATAGAGATATTGATATTGATGGATTGATGGAGCATATTAAAGCTCCAGATTTCCCGACAGGAGGTATTATATATGGTTACCAAGGAGTAAAAGATGCTTTTCATACAGGAAAAGGAAGAATTGTAATGCGTGCAAAAACAGAAATGGAAGAAACCAATTCTGGACGTTTTAGAATTATTGTTTCTGAAATTCCTTACCAAGTGAATAAAGCAGACATGATTAAGAAAACTGCTGACCTTATTAATGATGGTAAAATGTTGGGCATTTCTGATATTCGTGATGAATCAGATAGGACAGGAATGCGTATTGTTTATGAATTAAAAAGAGATGCTATTCCTAATGTTGTTTTGAACAACCTTTTCAAACAGACAGCACTACAAACATCTTTTAGTGTAAATAACATTGCGTTAGTTAAAGGTAGACCAGTTGTATTAAACTTAAAAGATATTATTGTTGAGTTTATTGAGTTTAGACATGAAGTTGTTGTTCGAAGAACGAAATACGAATTAAGAAAAGCAGAAGAAAGAGCACATATTTTAGAAGGGTTAATTATTGCTTCGGATAATATTGATGAAGTAATTAAATTAATTAGAGCTTCTAAGAATCCAGATGAGGCAAGAGAAAAATTAATAGAACGCTTTAAATTGAGTGATATTCAATCTCGCGCTATTGTTGAAATGAGATTGAGACAATTAACTGGTCTTGAGCAGGATAAGTTAAGAGCTGAATATGACGCTTTAATGGAAACGATTAAAGATTTACAAGATATTTTAGCCAACGAATCTCGAAGAATGCAAATTATTAAAGATGAGTTAATTTACATCAGAGATAAATATGGAGATGAAAGAAGAAGTATAATTGAATATGCTGGAGGTGATTTTAGTATTGAAGATATGATACCTGATGAAACTGTTGTAGTAACCATTTCTCACTTAGGTTATATGAAACGTACTTCATTATCAGAATATAGATTACAACATAGAGGAGGAGTTGGTTCTAAAGGAACAGCAACAAGAGATGCAGATTTCTTAGAGCAATTATTTGTGGCAACAACTCATAACTATTTGTTAGTATTTACTGCAAAAGGTAAGTGTTTCTGGATGAGAGTGTTTGAAATTCCTGAAGGAACAAAACAAGCTAAAGGTAGAGCAATTCAGAATTTAATTAATATTGAGTCAGATGACAAAGTATTGGCTTATATTAATGTTGGAAACATTAAAGATGAGGAGTACCTAAAAAGATCTGCGACAGAAGAAGATATAGAAAATGGTTTTGCTGAAACATTAGAAGATTTAGTAGATCAGTACTATATTATAATGTGTACGAAGAATGGTACAGTTAAGAAAACAGCCTTAGCTGCTTATTCAAGACCAAGAACAAATGGTATTAATGCCATTACAATTAAGGAAGGAGATCAATTATTAGAAGCTAAATTAACAACAGGCTCTGATGAAATTATTTTAGCATTAAAATCTGGTAAAGCAATTCGTTTTAACGAAAGAAAAACTAGACCAATGGGTAGAAATGCTTCTGGTGTTAGAGGAATTAGATTAGGACACGATAAAGATGCTGTAATTGGAATGATTACCATACCTGATGTAGATAATGCAAATGTATTGGTTGTTTCTGAAAATGGTTACGGTAAACGTTCTGATATTGATGATTATAGAGTAACCAATAGAGGTGGTAAGGGTGTTAAAACAATAAGTATTACCGATAAAACAGGGAATTTAATTGCTATTAAAAATGTTACAGATGATGATGATTTAATGATTATTAATAAATCAGGAATTGTTATTCGTTTAGCAGTTAAAGATTTAAGAGTAATGGGGCGTGCAACACAAGGAGTTAAATTAATTAACTTAAAAGGAAAAGATACCATTGCTGCAGTTGCTAAAGTAGAGCGTTCAGAAGAAGATGACGTTGAAGAAGCTGTTGTGTTAGATGAAGATGGAAACCCAATTGTTTCTGAAACAACAGAAGAAACAACTGATTCATCTAATGAAACAACAGAAGAAAAAAAGACTGACGAGGATAGTGGCAAGGATGTTGATAATGGTGAAGAAGAAAAATAAAAATTAAAAAGTTAAAAGATGAAAAAATATATTTTAATATTAGCTGCTGTTGTAACAACATCGGTAGTTTATTCACAAAAAAACAAAGTGGTAAGTGCTTTTAATTACAATAAAGCATTTACGAGATCAAATAAATGTAAAGAATTAGTTAGTGGTATTGAAGCGATTAATTTAGCAATAGAACATGATCAAACCAAAGTTTGGGCAAAAACGTGGTATTACAGAGGTAATCTTTATTATAATATAATTGCGAGTAAAGACAAGGAATGTAAAGATATTGATGCCGAAGCATTAGATAAGTGTACTGATTCTTACTTAAAAGCATTGGTATTAAATTTTGATGATCCAGAATTGAAGAAATTAGATTTAGAAAAAGAAGATGGATCTGATATGATGAAATTTTTTACAGCACTTCAAAGTAAACCAAAAGTAGATGATGAAATGTATACTGCTGATATTATGGGGCGGAAATTTCCGGGTTTAGCAGGTGAGTATGCGAATGTAGGAATAGGAAAATTTGGAAAAAAAGATTATAAAGGAGCACAAGAGAGTTTTAGTAAATCTATGATGCTAAGCCAAATGGGAGGAAAGATTGATACAATGGTTTTGTATAATACTGCATTAGCATCAGAATATGCTGAAGATTATGAAACAGCAAAACAATTATATGATGGATTAATTATGATGAAATATAATGTAGGTGACGCTGGACCAGACTTATACCGTTCGATGTCTAAAATTTATAAAAAAGAAGGAAACAATGAGGAAGCATTAAAGTATATTACTAAAGGAAGAAAAGCTTATCCTAACAATAATAACTTAATTGTTGATGAGTTAGAAGGATTTTTAAGTTCAGGAAACCATGAATTGGCATTAACAAATTTGAATACAGCAATTATAAATGACCCTAAAAATGTAGTGCTTTATTTTGCTAGGGGTACAGTTTATGAAAACTTAAAGGATGAAGAAAATGCTGTAGCAGATTACAAAAAAGCATTAGAATTAGATGCTGATTATTATGATGCAGCCTATAATTTAGGAGCTTATTATTTTAATATGGGGGCAGATAAGATTAATAAATCTAATGACTTACCATTAAACGCTGCTAAAGAATATAATGCGTTAAAAGCAGAAGCTAAAGTAGATTTTGAAACCGCGGTACCATATGTAGAAGCTGCACATAGAATTAAATCAGGAGATGCAGATGCAGGTAATATGCTAATTAAGCTATATACACATACAGGAGAATATGATAAAGCAGCTACTGTAAGAGCTAAGTTTGAGTGATTTTTAAATTATATCCTTATTACAAATAAAAAAAGAGTTCAATTTGAACTCTTTTTTTTATGAATTTTCATAAAAAGTGTCATGCAGAACAAAATTTATTCAACAACTTGTTGTTGCAAATAAATGAAGTGAAGTATCTATTTTCAAATTTAAAAAAACTCGTTTACTAATCGACAAGATTCTTCACATTGTTTTATTACACCGCTAAAGCGTTGATAAAACATCGTTCTGAATGACAATCAAAAACTACTGCTTCACTTCATTTTTTAGTAGCAATCAGTTTCCCATCAGCAATTATGCTATAAGTATAAAATCCTTTCTGTAGGTTTTAGCCATAAACAGTTAATTTATCTTCGCCTCTCTTTCATTAATATCAGAAAACATTCATTGTGCTTCTAGTACATCTTCTGGTATCGAGTAGTTAGTAGTTGTTTTTTTAGCAAAAGTATTAGGTAAATTTAAACGGGCCACTAGTCACAATTTTTTGGCAACTAAATTTTGTAAATTTTTAAATTGGCTATACGAGAGAGTCTTTTATTTATATTATACCAAGCTTCAAAGACAACAACAAATAATATTTTAGGGAGAATAATTATTAGAATCTGTTTTACTTAAAAGCCAAAAGAGATAAGCAAATTATACATATAAAAAGTAACGAAATTCCTATGTATGCAGGATTTTGATCTTTAGTGCGAATAGCTCCAACAATATAAATTGTACCAAACAGAAAGGTGAA
>JAESTF010000324.1 GCA_016763795.1 Flavobacteriales bacterium | reverse complement strand
TAACCCTTATATTTATTTTGATAGATGGTTTTTTAATGCTGGAGGGAATGGATTTCCAAATGATTCGTTAACCATAGCATTGAGTAATGGTTCAGTTTCTCAGATAATTGATTTTGCAGATGTTAATGATCCTGATTTAGGAACTTGGGTTACCAAGTCTTTTCAATTATCAAGTATTATGGCAATAACCAACAATATGCGTTTAACGATTAGAGCTATGGATGTAAATAGTGGGCATATTGCTGAAGCAGGTTTTGATAAATTTTTAATATCTGAAGGCCCACTTAGTGTTGATGATGTTGATGTGGTGAACTCGATAGTAGTTTATCCTAATCCATTTAATTCAGAAATTAATATACTGTTTAAGAATACAGAAGTGACAACTTTAAAAGTTGAGGTATTAGACGTTACAGGGAAAATTATTGATACAAGAGTGTTTGAAAATACATCAACAATTCGTTTTAAAAATGCGTATAAAAAGGGCATTTATTTTATGAATGTTTATGGTGATGGAGAATTAATGACAACAGAAAAATTGATTAAGCTTTAAAGTTAAGGTTGTCATTCAGAACACGTTTTGCGGAACGAGCAAAAGCTATTTATCACCTGAGTTTATTGAAGGGTAACAAATCTAACTTGATAAGAAACAATCGTTATAGTTCCTCTTTTAAATCTAATAAAAAGCCTTTAATTTTTTGCAGGGATTTAACAATTTCTACATTTTGGATAGTGTCTTCTTTGTTGTCTTTTAATTTCTTTTTAGCCCCATCTAATGTGTAACCTCTTTCTTTTACCAAGTGGAAAATAATGTGAAAATTAGCTACATCTTGTTTGGTGAAAAGACGGTTTCCTTTTTTGTTTTTTTTTGGTTTAATAATATCAAACTCTTTTTCCCAAAATCGGATTAATGATGTATTTACATCGAACATCTTGGCAACCTCACCAATGGCATAATATATTTTAGAATCAGACATCGGAACAAATTTAGGAAATTAGAATAAACCTTTTACTCGCAGTTGATAAGTTTATTAAAATTCGATTTTCATATTGATAAGATCAATATTTTGTCTTGAAAAAGTAACGTTGATCTTTGCTTGAAAAGTATAATACCAATGTTATTTTTGAAAAGGTACGCAATACGTATTTTGATTACTTCGTTTAACGTCCTTGTTGGAAACTTTTCAATGTTTCTTAAAACATGTTGTTAAACGAAAGTATGAATTTTTAAAGAGAAAATCAAGTAGAGGTTTAATAATCCCTTTCGTTTAATGTATATTTGAATTTAGAAATGAAAAAAGTACTCATTATAACATATTATTGGCCTCCAATGGGTGGCGGAGGTGCGCAACGCTGGTTAAAAACAGTTAAATATTTGCAAGGGTATGGTTGGGAACCTGTAATATTCACCACCAAAAATGGCGAGGCTTCTGTTGTAGATGAAGGCATGCTAAAACAAATCCCCAAAGGGATTGAAACAATTAAAGTCGCAATATGGGAACCTTTTGGTTTGTATAAAAAACTAACAGGAAAAAAGAAAGGAGAGAAGTTAACACCAGGAACCGTGAGTGAAGAAGAGAGTTCTTTCATGCAGAAATTATCAGTTTGGGTAAGAGGGAATTTATTTATACCTGATGCGCGTAAATTTTGGATTAAACCTGCATCAAAATACTTAAATAGTTATTTGAAAAATAATAAAATAGACGCAATAGTTTCTACTGGGCCTCCACATACTACACATATGATAGCATTAAATGTGGCTAGAAAAAACAATATTCCATGGTTGGCAGATTTTCGTGATCCATGGACTAATATTGATTTTTATGATAAATTAAAATTAACGAATTGGGCAGATGCAAAACATAAGCGATTAGAACAGCGTGTTTTAAATGATGCGAACCAAGTTGTAACAGTAAGCTGGAGTTGGGCAGAAGATTTTTATAGGATTTCTGACAGAATGCCAATGGTAATAACGAATGGTTACGATCCTGAAGATTTTGTTAAAGCAGGAACCTTAACATTAGATAAGAAATTTACAATAACGCATGCAGGATCGTTAAATGATGATAGAAACCCTCATTCGCTATGGAAAGCTTTATCAGGTTTATGCAAAGATGCAGCGTTTAAAAATGATTTGGAAATTAAGTTTATAGGACAAGTTTCTTCAACTGCAATAAATGAGTTAACTGAAGCAGGGTTGGCAAATAACCTAAATGAAATAGATAATTTGCCACATAAAAAAGTGGTAAATGAGTTAATGAAATCTCAAGTTTTATTATTGCCATTAAATGATACGCCAAACATTAATGGAGTAGTTCCAGGGAAGTTGTATGAATATATAGGCGCAAAACGTCCGATAATTTGTATTGGAAAAACAGATGGAGATGCTGCAAAAATTGTTAATGAAACTTTTGCAGGAAAAGTAAGTGGTTTTGAAGATGTAGAAATATTAAAAGAAACAATATTAGATTATTATAAAGAATACAAAAAAAACACATTAACCATTGATAGTAAAGATTATGAAAAGTATAGTCGTAATCTACTAGCTGGACAGATAGCTGAAGAACTTAATAAAATTATTGATTAAGCATTTTTGCTTTATTCCAATAAACATCCATTTCTGTTAAACTCATTTCACTCAATTCTTTTCCATCCTTTTTAGATTCCGATTCTAAATATTGAAAACGCTTAATAAATTTTTTATTAGTTTTTTCTAAAGCATCTTCAGGGTTAATATTTAAAAATCGCCCGTAATTAATTAACGAAAAAAGAACATCACCAAATTCAGCTTCAATTTGATCACTTTCAGCTTTTATTTCGACCTGTAATTCTTCAATTTCTTCATTTACTTTGTCCCAAACTTGCTCTTTGTTGTCCCAGTCAAAACCAATTCCACGTGCTTTATCTTGTATTCTTATTGCTTTAACTAGTGCTGGCAATGATTTTGGAGCACCTTCTAAAACAGATGTTTTTCCTTCTTTTAATTTTAATTTTTCCCAATTTCTTTTCACTTCTTCTTCATCAGCAACTTTAACATCTCCATAAATATGAGGGTGTCGGTGAATTAATTTTTCACAGATAGAATTAAGCACATCAGCAATATCAAACGTATTGGTTTCTGATGCTATTTTGGCATAAAAAACGAGGTGGAGCATAAGATCTCCTAACTCTTTTTTTACTTCATCTAAATCATTTTCTATAATGGCATCGGTTAATTCGTAGGTTTCTTCAATGGTTAAATGCCTTAAACTTTGTATGGTTTGTTTTTGATCCCAAGGGCATTTTTCCCTTAATTCATCCATTATGGTTAAAAGTCTTTCAAAAGCAACTAGTTTTTCTTTCATTGTAACAGCCAATTTTTATTCTAAATTTGTTTTGTGATAAAAGTACATATATATATGTCATTGCTTTTTTGTCTTAGTCTTTTTATTAAAGGTTTTGCTCAAGATGAAATGCCAACAATAGGAGTGGGAGTTACAACTCATTTTGGTGCAATTCTGCCACACCGTCCATTAATAAACGAAATAATAGGAGGGCATACCCAAGCATACGAGTTTTCATTTTATAAACCTACTTATGGTAAAAAAGAGTGGCAAAAATTATACAGTTATCCTAAAGTAGGTGTTTCAGTATTGTTTATGGGCTTAGGAAACCCTCAAAAACTAGGAAAAGCTTATGGAATTTTTCCTTACATTGATTTGCCTTTAAATAAAAAGAAGGTAGTCAGTTGGCGTTTAAAAATAGGATACGGAATAGCTTATATTGAAAACCCTTTTAATAGAGAAACAAATTTTAAAAATGTAGCAATAGGTTCTCATATTAACGCATTATTATACATTAATACAGGTTGGTCTCTTAAATTAAGTAATTCTATCAGTACCAATTTAGGACTTTCTCTTATCCATTTTTCTAATGGTTCGTTTTCTCGACCCAATTTAGGACTAAATATCTTTTCTTTAAATACAGGTGTTTCTTATCAGTTTGGGGAGAAAAAAGCATTAATTAAAGCTGATCTAGAAGAAAGACCACATCAATGGCGTAAGAAAATAATGTTAGGTTTTGGAATAAAAGAAATTCCGCCTGCCGAAGGACCAAAATACGTAGTTTCTTCTTATTCATTTAATTTGATTAAAACTCGAGCAACAAAATCTTCTTATGGGTTTGGTGTAGATGCATTTTATAATAGTTCCTTAACGGTTTTGTTAAATAAAGACTCTAGTACTACGTCAACCTCAAATTTAGATAATCTAAGATTAGGATTAGTTGGTATTTATTCGTTCGACTTTGGTAAAATATCTCTTTTAGTAGAAATGGGAGGCTACGTTTATTCTAAATATAAAGGGAATGGTTTTATTTATCATAGAATATCATCAAGGTATAACGTAACCGAAAAAATATTTTTAAATATGGGATTAAAAACACATTTTGCAGTAGCAGATTTTGTTGAATTCGGGATAGGATATAATTTAAAATAATGTTACAGAAAAGAACACAACAGGTATTATTTATAAGCATTGTTTCAATGTTTTGTTTATCGTGCGGAAAAGATTCTGCATGCTTTAAAGGTTCCGGTAAAAAAATAACAGAACAACGAGCAATAACTAATGAAATTACAAGCATAACGATTGGTAATAAAATTAATTTAGTAATTACCCAAAGTAACGAACCAAATTTAATATTAGAGGGAGGAGAAAACCTTTTACCATATATTAATACTGATATTTCTGGGAATGAATTAACTATTTCGAGCGATAACAAGTGTGGTTTTTTAAGAGACAGTAATGAGCCTTTAACCGTTTATATTTCAATCTCTAACCTTATCAGAATTGAATATACAGGACATGGAACAATAACAAATACAGGTACACTTAGTTTACAAAAATTAGATATTGAAAGTTTTGGGGGTACAGGTAGTCTAAATTTAAGTGTTAATGCGATGGCTGTGTCGGTTAAACAGCACTCGGGACCGGCTGATTTTACAATAAGAGGGAATGTGAAAACGCTCTTTGTATATACTTTAGGGAGTGGATGGTTTTATTTAGAAGGGTTTATTGCTCAAAGTGCTCATGTTAATCATAGTGGAATTGGAGATGTTCTTGTGAACGCGTCTAATAACTTAAGTGTTGAATTGAGATCTAGAGGAGATCTTCTTTATTATGGAAACCCAATAGTATCTATTGATCCACATGTTGGTAGTGGAGATATAATAAAAAAGCCATAAAAGATTTTCTATTTATTCCCCCAACATACCGTCTTTCAAATCATCATCAGCAGGATCTTTTCCTAGCCAAATTCCGAATAAAGCTTTTTTAAAAGTTAAATTTCCACCTACTGCTTTAACTAATTTATTATTTTTCAAAACAGAGACCCCTTTCTTAGGAGAGTAATTAATATCGTAAACGTCACCAACTTTGATTTCTTCTTTAAAAGCAGTTATAAAATCTTCAATATAACTTTTTATGGAAGCAGTATTTTTATTGGTAGCTTTTTTGAAGCCTTCATTAACAGCATCAATCATTTTTTTACTTGAGATTAAAGAAGATACAATTTCTAATTTAATAGATGCAGGTTCATTAGCGTTGATAATAGTATTTGCATCAGAGGTTTTTGTTTTAACATAAAGTCCTGCAACATATAAATCAATCCATAATTTTTCTCTAAGACCAGCTCCGTTTAAGGATAATTTTGTGCCTTCTAGGGTTACATTCTTTGGCATGGTAACATCGCTTATCGTAATTTGAGCGTTTACAATACTTAATTGGGATAATATGATTAGTAAGATTAAAATTTTCTTCATTTGTAATTATTTTTGACTGTTTAATTTGTTTTTTTTAGCATGGCTTATACTCGCATTTAACTCAAACCCCATAAGTAAAACTAATGAATTAAAATATAACCAAAGCATAATAACCATAAGTGTGCCAATTGATCCATACACCTTGTTATAGGTCCCAAAATTATTGATGTAATAAGCAAATCCTGAAGAAAGTAGAATGCTTAATAAAGTTGCTAAGGTAGATCCTGCAGACATGAATCTAAATTTTTCACTTCTCGTATTCCCAAAATAATAAATAGATGATATTCCAAAAAAGAAAACAGCTAATAAAATAATAGCTTTTGCAGCCTTAATTAGGTATATAATAAAGTCGTGAGTAATGTAGTTATTAGTAATTAAATAACTTGTTATTTTAGCACTAAAAACGATTAATCCAATAGCTATAACCATTAAAAAAATAATTATAAATAGAATCAATAATGAGCGTAGTCTTGTTTGAATAAAACTCGATTTTTTAGTGGAATGCGAAGTTTCATTAAAGGCAATTACCATAGAATTAACGCCATTGCTAGCCAAGTAAAAGGCAAAAAGAAAACCAAAAGAAAGAAGTCCTTCATGCCTATTGGTCATTAAGTCTTCAATGGTACTGCTTACCATTTGATAGGCTTCACCAGGCAACATGCCTCTAATGAGTTCAAATAATTGAATTTTAAAGTCATCTATTGGAATGTAAGGAATAAGTGAGAATAAAAATATAATAGAAGGGAATAATGCTAAGAAAAAACGGAAAGCTAGCGATGAAGCTCTAGTAGTTAAAGAGTTTTTTTGGATACCTTCTATAAAAAAACTTAGGACTTCAAATATCGATAATCCGTCAAAACCAGGAATAATAAGTTTTTTTGAGAGGTCTAATGGTAATTGTACTAATTTACTAGTTATTACTTTCTTTATAAAAGAGTTCATTTTTTTATAGCTTTTAAGCTTAAATCAATACTGTTAATTTGATGAGTTAATGCTCCGACAGAAATAAAATCAACCCCACATTCAGCATATTCTCTAATTGTTTGATCTGTAATTCCGCCAGAAGCTTCAGTCTCGTACTTTCCATTAATTTGTTTAACAGCAATTCGGATATCTTCAAATGAAAAGTTATCAAGCATTACTCTATCAATTCCGCCAACAGCTAATATTTTGTTTAATTCAGTTAAATTTCTTGCCTCAATTTCAATTTTTAAATGTTTATTATTTTTTTGAAGGTATTTTTGAGTTGAGGTAATAGCAGCTTCTATACCTCCTGCGTAATCAATATGGTTATCTTTTATCATAATCATGTCATACAAACCTATTCTATGATTATGTCCTCCACCAATTTTAACAGCCAATTTTTCAATAGTTCTGAGCCCTGGTGTTGTTTTTCGAGTATCTAAAATTTTTGTTTCTAAACCATTTAATAACTTAACATAGCTATTTGTGCTAGATGCAATACCACTCATTCGTTGCATAAAGTTTAGGACTAATCGTTCTGCTTGTAAAATTGATTGACTTGATCCTTCAATTGTAAAAATAATATCTCCAACATTAACCAGCTCTCCATCATTTATTAGCTTTTGAAAGTTGAGGGAAGAATCAATTTTTTGAAAAATTTTTTCAGCTAAATCTACTCCAGCTATTATGCATTTTTCTTTTACTAAAAGCTGAGCTTTCCCTACTGATTCTTTCGGAATACAAGAGAGAGAGGTATGATCACCATCACCAATGTCTTCTTTAATAGCAATATCTATTAGGTTGTCAATATAGTTCATAATAAGTAATGGCTTTTAAAAGAATTAATTAACTAAATTTAAAGAGTAAAGAATAATTAGAGATTATTCGTCTGATTCTATTTTTAATTCTAAAATGGTAATTTTTTATCTACTTTTTTATAAAGGATATAAGTTCTAAATACTCCTTTTGTAGTTTTTAAATTACCAATAGAGTAGTGAGAATTGTTTTTAGAAACACCATTATGAACTATCTCGAAATCTGTAGGCTTATTTTTCAGGAAAAATGTTTTTAAAATTAATTTAGCTTGAGTATTACTATAAACCCCTTCATTGTTTGGGATACTTAAATCTACAGAGTTTCCAAAATATTTAGAAATTTCGGTAGCGTTTCCTGTTTTAAAAGCTGTTGCTAAATCATCAGAAACAGGCGAAGCATTTGTAACTATTGTTAGTATTAAAAATAATCCAGTAAGTAATTTACGCATTTGTTAGTTTTTTTTGAGTTTAAGCAATTTTTAAGCCAATTTTCAAGCAAAAATAATTCTTCAACTAATAATCAGTGTCAAATGTAATAATTTTTTAAATTAGCTGAATGAAAGTTAAGTTAATTACTGTCGGAAAAACAGATGATGTGTACATAAAAGAGGGAGTTAATAAGTATGTGTTACGTTTAAAACACTACATAAACTATAAAGAAGAAGCGATACTTGATGTAAAGACGGGTAAGAAGTTGAATGAGCTAATACAAAAAGAGTCTGAAGGGAAAGAAATTCTTAAACTAATTTCTAAATCTGATTTTGTTGTATTACTAGATGAGAAAGGAAAAGAATTTAATTCTGTTGGTTTTTCTCAGTTTGTTCAAAAAAGGATGAATACGGGAATGAATTTAACTTTTATAATAGGAGGTCCGTTTGGATTTTCTGATGAGGTTTATGCTCAGTCAAATATGAAAATAGCACTTTCTCAGATGACTTTTTCTCACCAAATGGTTCGATTGTTTTTTACAGAGCAACTATATCGTTCTTTATCTATATTGAAGGGCGAAAAATATCATCATGTCTGAAAATAATTGTTTCAGATAAAAAATATTCACAGAAAGGTGTTAATAATGTGAATAATAGTACTAAAAAATGGAATGAATTATTAATTTAGTGGACTTATTAGATGCAACTAAAAGGTTATTATGAACGTATTTAGTTTGTCACTAATTTATAAACAATTAAGCAAGAGTATGAAAAAGTTAAAGATTAGTTTAATATTAATACTGTTTACTCAAACCGTATTTGGTCAGTATAATTCTATTGAAGCTATACAAAAATTAATGTTTCAATCAGAAAATTGGAGTTTGTTAGATGAGTCATCTATTTCGAATACAGGAGAAAGGTTAATCATTCCAAAAAAATATAAAACGGTAAAACTAGATCTTAATCAGTTAAAATCTGATTTAGTAAATGCGGTATTAAGAACTGAACATGATTTTTCACAAGGTATTGTTGTTGATATTCCTAATCCAAAAGGAACTGTTACTAAATTTTTAGCTTTCAAAAATACAACAATGGCGGTTGGATTAGAAGTGAAATTTCCAACAATTAGATCATATGATGTTGTTGCAGTTAATAACGCAAGTATTAAAGGGAAAATTGATATAACACCACAAGGGTTTCATGCTATGATTTTCACTATCGATAAGGGAACTTATTTTATTGATCCTTATTCAAAAGGAAATATTGATAACTATATAGTATATCACAAAAAAGATTTTGTAACCACAAAAAAAATGAAGTGTGGTGTTGATAGTCAGTCTGATTTTCTTTTAAATAAGTTAAACCAAGGAGGGAATAAAGTTCTTGGAAGTTGTGAGTTAAGAACTTATCGTTTAGCAGTTTCTGCAACAGGAGAATATACTGCTTTTCAAGGAGGGACTGTTGTTTTAGCTCAAGCAGCACAAGTAACAACAATGAATCGTGTAAATGGAGTTTTTGAAAGAGATGCTCAAATTACGATGACTATTATCGCTACTAATAATTTAATTGTATATGATAATGCTGGAACCGATCCATTTTCTAATGGCAATACTGGTGCAATGATTAATGAAAATCAGACTAATACGGATGCTGTGATAGGGGCTACGAATTATGATATAGGGCATATTTTTGGAACGAACAGTGGAGGGTTAGCTCAATTACAATCTCCTTGCGGACCTAATAAAGCGAGAGGAGTTACAGGTAGTGGTGCTCCAACAGGAGATCCATTCGATATTGATTATGTAGCGCATGAGATGGGACATCAATTTGGAGGAAATCATACTCAAAATAACAGTTGTAATAGAAATAGTGCAACTGCAGTAGAACCTGGTAGTGCATCTAGTATAATGGGCTATGCAGGTATTTGCTCTCCCAATGTACAGAGTAATAGTGATGATTATTTTCATGGTATTAGTGTTGAAGAGATGTCTCTTTTTATTAGTGGTTTTGGAGGTACTTGTGCCGTAACAACGACAACAGTTAATTCTAGTCCTACAATTACAGGTACAAATGGGAACATCACGATTCCTGCTAATACACCATTTGCATTAACAGCAACTGCTACGGACCCAGATGTATCAAATGTTTTATCTTATAATAGGGAACAAACAGATAATCAAACTTCTACACAACCACCAGTTGCTGCATCTACAGATGGACCAAGTTTTAGATCTTTAAGTGCTTCAACAAGTACGACAAGGTACTTTCCAAACCTTGCTGATTTAATGGCAGGAGGTCCATTTACATGGGAAGTTTTACCTTCAGTAAATAGAATAATGAATTTTAGAGTTACAGTAAGAGATAATGCAGGTCCGCTCCCTGAGGTTAGTTGTTCCGATATTCAGGATGTAACAGTCACTGTAGATGCAAGTTCAGGGCCTTTTGTAGAGATATTTCCTAGTGCTGCGGGGATAATATGGACTGGTGCTACTACAGAAACAGTAACCTGGAATGAAGCTGGAACAGCTTCTTCACCAGTTAGCTGTGCAAATGTTGATATATTATTATCTACTGATGGAGGGGTAACTTTTCCAACAGTATTAGCATCAAATGTTCCCAATACAGGAAGTAATGTGATTACAGTTCCGAATATTACAACTACTACGGCTGTTGTAATGATAATGTGTTCGAATGGGACATTTTTCGATATATCAGACAATGTGTTTACAATTAATACAGGAGTCCTTCCTCCTCCTCCACCTTCTGCATGTGTAGATACAGTGTTTTATCAGAATCAAAAAGGACAGGTTTTGGAGCATTTCAATTAATTAGTGAGATAGGGAATTCTTTAACTGGATTTTCACAAACATATAATGCAAATACTGGAGTTATACATGGTGTAAATGCTTATGTTTTGTTAGAAACTAACGGAATAGTAGGAGATGCACCATCAAAAGATGTTTACATAAAGGTAT
>JAESTF010000323.1 GCA_016763795.1 Flavobacteriales bacterium | reverse complement strand
TTTTCCAATTCTTTTTATTTTTATTAATGTAGTCCAATAAAACTCAGTCATTTTATATTCACTACCTGCTGGAGCATGAATTTCACAAAGTTGTTTTAATAGTTTCATTTATTAGTGAATAGTGTTTAGTTGATAGTTTATGGTTAAAAAAAAACTGCCATTCTGAGTTTATCGAAGAATAGACAGTTTTTGTTTTCTATAGATTTCCCAATCAGACCTTCGTCAAGCTCAGGATAACAAAAGAATGTTATTAGTTGTTAAGCATTACAGGCATTACTAACATCAACACCTCTTCAGCTTCATCAGATTTTTCGCAAGGAGTTAAAATCCCTGCTCTATTAGAAGCCGACATTGCAATATTTACATCTTCAGATTCTAAATTAGACAACATCTCAATTAAGAAACGAGAATTAAATCCAATTTCCATATCTTCTCCTTCGTACTGACATGTTAATCTTTCATTTGCTTCATTCGCAAAATCCAAATCTTCTGCAGAAATATGTAATTCACTTCCTGTCATTTTTAAACGAACTTGATGTGTTGTTTTGTTTGAAAATATTGAAACTCTTTTAATTGAGTTTAATAACGCATTTCTTCCAACCGTTAAGCTATTTGGATTTTCTGTAGGAATTACAGCATTATAGTTCGGGTATTTTCCGTCAATTAATCTACATTGCATTTTTGTAGAGCCAAAAACAAACATTGCATTGGTCTCATTATATTCTATCACAACCCCATCACCAACATTTCCTAAAATATTTTTTAATAATGTTAATGGTTTTTTAGGTAAAATAAATGAAGCTCCTTTATCAGCCTTCAGGTCAGCTCTTGTATATTTCACCAATTTATGTGCATCTGTTGCTACAAAAGTAATACTATCGTTTTCAATTTCAAAAAACACACCCGACATTACCGGTCTTAACTCATCATTACCCGTAGCAAACAATGTTTTATTAATCGCGTTAGAAAGAATAGATGCATCTACATCAATCTTTGATGGTTTTTCTAACTTTGGTGTTTTAGGAAACTCTGTTCCATCATGCCCTGTTAATTTATATTTACCATAATCTGAAGAAATTTCTATTCCAAAATTTTCATCATTTATTGTAAAAGTTAATGGTTGGTCAGGAAACGTTTTTAAGGTATCTAACAACAATTTTGCTGGTATTGCAATTACACCATCATCTTTTGCTTCAATAGATATTTTAGTAACCATAGTAGTTTCTAAATCTGAAGCAGTTATACTTAATTCTCCTTTTTTTATTACAAATAAGAAATCATCTAAAATTGGTAAGGTATTACTTGAGTTTAATACACCTCCTATTAATTGTAATCTCTTTAATAAAACTTCACTTGATACTATAAATTTCATTTCTCTTTTTTTATTATTCTCCCTTAAAGTAGGGCTAACAAATGTAATTTTTTTACTGCTGAATAGTTTTCAAACTTTTAATTAATTATTAACAGTTGTGTAAATTAAATTATTCAAAAAACATTTGTCTTAATAGGTATTTTCTATAACGAATCATTTATCTTTAAAAAATGAATTTCCCAATCCAATATCACGAACCATTATTCAGGCCACCAAGTGAAGCTAGATCTTTAATACTCCAAATAACTTTAGGTTGTAGTTGGAACAAATGTTCTTTTTGCGAAATGTACACCTCCAAGCATTTTACTGCCCGAAAAGAAGAAGACATTTTTAACGAAATTGAAACTTTTAGTCCTCACGCTGATCAAATACGAAGAATCTTTTTGGCCGATGGCGATCCGTTAGTTTTATCTACAGATAGACTCTTAAGGATTTTAACCAAAATAAAAGATATTTTTCCAAAATTACAACGTGTCTCCACTTATGCTTCACCAAGTAATTTAGCCCGAAAATCCAATGATGAACTAAAAGAATTATATGAAGCTGGTTTAACCTTATTATATGTTGGAATAGAATCTGGAGATAGTCAAGTGTTAGAATGTATTCAAAAAGGAGAAACTTTTGAAACGACTATTGAAGGTTTAAATAAATCGATAGCTGCAGGAATAAATAGTTCGGTAATGCTTATTAATGGTGTTGGAGGACAAGAATTAACTCACCAACATGCTGTTAATTCGGCAAAAGTACTGAACGAAACACAACCCAAATATGCTTCTACTTTAGTTTTGACTGCTCATAAAGGAATGGCACATTTCCAAAACCGATACAAAGGGAACTTTGTTGAATTAACGCAAGCTCAACTCTTTACTGAAATGCAAACCTTTATAGAAACTTTAGAACTGAAAGAAACTATTTTCAGGAGCGATCATGCTTCTAATAACTTAATTTTAAAAGGTATTTTAGGTAGGGATAAACAAGCTTTTTTAGATAAAATAGAATTGGCTATTAACCAACCTGAAAGCGCTGGGTTAAGACCTAAATATTTTGGAGGATATTAGAACAAAAAACATTCAGCTATAGCTAGCAAATAGAGTCTAAACTAAAAGTATTCTCCTTATAATTTTTCTACCTTTATCGCGTTTAAATCTCAAACATAAAAAAATTGCAGAAACGCACTTCCATTTTAATCATTATAGGTCTTGTAATTTTTACAGCGTTGGCTACAATTTCAAGTTCTAAATTAGAATTTGATTACGATTTTGAACATTTTTTCCCTCAAAATGATCCTGATTTAGATTATTTTTTAGCTTATCGAGATACGTTTGAAAACGACAACGATTACGTGTTAATTTCTATTGGAAATAATTCTAGCATTTTTAATAATGATTTTTTACAAAAAGCCAATCAATTCACTTCAGATTTAAGCAAACTAAATCATGTAGAGGAAGTAATTTCTCCAACCAACATTAAAACTCCTATTATCAATTCTTTTGGTTTTATTGAAGTTCCGCTTCTTCACATTAATAATCCTTTAAAACTTAAAAATGATTCAATCCGGATTAGTAAATCAAGAGAGTTTACCCAAACCTTGTTTTCTTCAGACTTTAAATCTATTTGTATTGTTGTTAAAAACAGTCAAATAATTAGTAAAGAAGCTTCGGATGAGCTTCTTTCTGATATTGAAAGTTTAATTAAAAAGTACAATTTCCCTGAAATACACTATGCAGGTAAAATTAGAGGTCAAAAAACATATTTAACCAAAATGAAATTTGAGCTTATCTTATTCCTATCTATTTCTATATGCTTAATTATCACTTTCCTATTTATCAGTTTTAGATCTATTTATGGGATTATTGTTCCTTTAATTACTGTATTTATAGCCATAATTGGAACATTAGGAATAATGCACGTTACAGGTAAATCATTAGATGTAATGTCAACCTTGCTACCAACAATTTTGTTTGTTGTAGGTATGTCGGATGCAGTTCATATTTTAAATAGGTACATTGAGGAACTCCGTTCAGGGCAAGAAAAAATAGCCGCAATAAAAACTACTTTTAAAGAGGTAGGTTTAGCTACATTTTTCACATCGCTAACTACTTCTGTTGGTTTTATCACCTTAATGATGGTGCCAATAAAACCAATGCAAGATTTTGGCTTATACTCTGCAGTTGGAGTTATTCTTGCCTTTGTTATTGCCATACTTTTTTTACCTGCAACGCTATCTCTTTTGCCTAAACCTAAAATAGCTACTGCTAATCCTAAAGAGCTTTTTTGGAACAAAATATTATCTAAAAGTTTTATCTATGTACTCAGAAATCAAAAAAATATATTTATTGGTTATTGTATCATTTTAATTATTTCTATAATTGGAATTTTTCAATTAAATATCGATTATAAACTCCTTGAAGACTTGTCTGAAGACAATCCTTTACAACAAGATTTTAGGTTTTTTGAAAATAACTATTCAGGAATTAGACCTTTTGAAATGGCTATTTACACGAACGATTCTAGCTCCATTTTTAATTACAAAGTAATGCGAGAAATGGAAAAAGTAGAAAACTATCTTTACAATGAATATGAAGCTGGTTTCATACTATCTCCTGTTGGCATTATCAAATCTGTTAATAAAGCTGTACACAGTGGCAGCTCCAATTATTATACAATTCCTGTAAAAGAAAAAAAATATAATTCATTACTAAAAAAAATAAATCGTACCAGCATAAAAAATAAACTCAACAATTTTGTTACGAGGAACTCTTCTACTTGTCGTTTTACTGGTAAAATGGATGATATTGGTAGTAAAAAAGTAAAAGAAAGAAACATTGCTTTTGAGCAATTTTTTCAAACAGAAATAGATAACAATCTTATTGGTTATAAAATGACTGGAACAGCCTTGCTAGTAGACAAAAACAATGAATTTCTGGCAACCAATATGATTATGGGCTTAAGCATCGCTTTTCTTCTAATTGCACTGTTAATCGGAATAATTTTCAAATCGATTCGGATGGCTATTTTATCAATTATTCCGAATGTAGTTCCATTAGCATTTATTGGAGGTTTAATGGGGTTTTTAGGAACGACTATAAACATGTCAACCTCAATCATTTTTACCATTGCATTTGGTATTGCTGTAGATGATACTATCCATTTTTTAAGTAAGTATAAAATTGAACAACGAAAAGGAAAATCTTTAATTTACAGCTTAAAAAGAACTTATCTATCTACCGGAAAGGCAATTGTATTAACCACATTAATATTATGTGGTGGTTTTATTTCTTTAATTTTTTCTGATTTTAAAAGCACTTTTTTAATTGGCTCTTATGTAGGGTTAATTTTATTTGTAGCAGTTATTACAGATTTACTATTACTACCTGTTTTACTACTTAATTTAAAAAGAAAAAAATAGGTTACAAATCTTTTTCACTAAAAACTTCTCCATTAGTGTATTTAATTTCTTTTGTCGCTTTCCCATCTTTATTAAACTGTTTCCAAATACCTAATCTAATATAATCAAATACAGCTTTATCGTATTTCATCTCTCCAATCTCTTTAACTGTACCATTTGTATGAAAATAAGTTTGAGTGTAAAGTAACTTCTTTTTATTATCCAATACCAATGTATTTTCAGGACTTCCATCTTCATAATAATTAGCTTTTTCAATATAATATTGAAGTTTTTTATTATAAACCTCTATAAACTCTAACGTTCCATTAGGATAATAATCTTCCCACTTCATAGCCTCTCCATCCACATAAAATATTTTAGCTTTAGATATTCCATCTTAATAAAAGATATCCATTTTAGCTTTGTTTAAATCTACCATTCTAAAATTACGCTCAACTTTACCATTCGGAAAGTAATTTTTATAAACCTTTAGTTGTCCATCAACATAAAACCCTTTATGTAATAATTGACCACTTGTATAATAATCTTGAATAAAGCCATTTGCCGCATATCCATTTTGGTTACGAACAGTATCTCCACCTAACATCATATTTAATTTCTCATACATTATAATACCATACTTTGAATCAATTACTGCTTCTGGAATATATTTATTACCGGAAAGATTTTGTGCATCTAACTTACTTTGGTTTTGTCCAAAAATAGGAGAAACCATTACTAAAATCAGTATGTAAAATATAATTCTCAACATTTCTTAATCATTTTTTGTTTCTTCTTTTTTTACCAATTTAGCAATTTTTATTCCTAAAAACCCAAATACCATTGTCATAATTGGACTAATAATATTAAAAAAGCAGTAAAAAAAGTACTCTCCTGTTGCTATCCCCAAAACTCCTGCATGATATGCTCCACAGGTATTCCAAGGAATTAAAGCCGAAGTTACCGTTCCTGCATCTTCCAATGTTCTACTTAATACTTTTGGATGCAGTCCTCTTTCTTTATACTCTTCTGCAAACATCCTTCCTGGTACTACAATTGCTAAATATTGATCTGATGCAGTTACATTAAAAGTAATACAAGATACTGTTGTAGTCGCAATTAAGGAACCTGTTGTTTGTGCTAATCCAATTATAGATTGTGTAATTCTTTTTAGCATTCCTGTATTTTCCATTACTCCACCAAAAGTCATTGCACAAATAATTAACCAAATCGTATTTAACATTCCTTTCATTCCACTAGATGAAAGCAACTCGTTTACTAACTCATTTTCTGTTACAATTGCAATATCTGTCGACATTGCATCAATTACACTTTTATAAGAGGCCATAAAAAAATCTGATTCTCCAGAGAGAGAAACCAATAAATCTGGCTGAAATATTATTGCAAAAACACCTCCCAATAAACTTCCAATAAACAATGCCGGTATTGCAGGTACTTTTTTTACAATTAAAGCAATTACAGCTGCCGGAACCAAAAATAACCAAGGAGTAATATTAAATTTTGAAGCTATTGCTGTTTGTAATTCATTAATCTGTCCCACTTCTCCACCTGCATCATAAAAGAAACCTATCACTAAAAATATAATTAATGTAATAACGATAGAAGGGATTGTAGTTAACGCCATATATTTAATATGCGTAATTAGATCTGTTCCTGCCATTGCAGGTGCTAAGTTTGTAGTATCTGATAATGGAGACATTTTATCACCAAAATAAGCTCCTGAAATAATTGCTCCAGCAATAATCCCTTTTTCAAAACCCAATACATCTCCAATACCTACTAAAGCAATCCCTACTGTAGCAACTGTTGTCCAAGAACTCCCTGTAGCAATAGAAACAATAGAGCAAATTAAACATGTTGCAAATAAAAATATAGTTGGATTTAAAATATCTAATCCATAATAAATCATTGCAGGTACTACTCCACTCAACATCCAAGTACCAGCTAAAGCACCAATCAACAATAATATTATTAAAGCAGGTAGTGCTGATGTAATACTAGAGGTTATTCCCCTAAGTGTTTCTTCCCAACTATACCCATTAACAAACGCTATAATAACTGCAACAGCAGAGGCAAATAATAGTGCCATTTGATTAGCCCCACCCAATGCATCATCCCCATAAACCAATAACACATTAACTATTAACAATCCTACCAATACTAATATTGGAATAAATGATTGTAATAATGAAGGTTTTTTTATAGTTCCCATTTGGTTAATTTAATAGCTAACAATTATAATCATTTTATGATAATAATCTCCGCTTGTTGAAAACATAATAAAACTTTAGTAAATGAAATTTATGGAGAAATTGTATTAAAAAGATAGTTTTAAAAATATTACAATTCTAAGATTGATTCTCTTTCTGGCAGAAAAAATAAGATACTAAAAAGAATTACTTTTTAATAATTACTGTTCTCGTGTTAACAATACCGAGAGTTAAACCGCTAATTAACATGTCTAAAAAATTAGAACGAGTATCAATATTATAATTTTCAGCTCCAGCAGCTAATGCTTTAGAATCTACTTCCGACACTCTATTTCCGATTATATAAACGGTCTTTGCCCTTGCAAACTCGGTATCTCCTCCTCCATTTCCAACTACATGCGTGTTGATCATACATGATGACATGCTTAACACTACAACTAGAAGCATTGTTATTTTTTTCATATATCTATTTTTTAATAATTTACTTTATCATTGATAATAATACATTTCTTTATTAAAAAGAAACTCCTCCAAATACAATTAAAAACGCAAGAATTATACCTGGTAACCAAAACAATAATGTTCCTATCAAATCGACCCAAAAATTAGTAGTTATTGAATTTTCATATAAAAAAACGGCTAAAGGTGGAATAAAAACACACAAGATCCCCAAAACAATCTCATTTACCTGACTTGATTTTGCAACTTTATGACTTTCAAGATTATCAATCAATATATTTTTTTCTACAGTTCGAACTTCATTGTAATCATAAACTTTAGAATAATCTTTTAAAGGCTCTTTAATTAAATTAAGCTCTGCTTTCTTCTCTTCTGGCAACTCAACTAGATTTGAATTATCAACTTCTTCAAGTTCAGAAATATCAAAATTAGTTGGCATCATTTCTAATGAAGCATAGTTTTCATCTTGAGCTTCTACATATTCAAAATTATTATTTCTTTTATTAATTTCATACTGATGTTTAGCATCTTTAGAGTTAAACCTTTTCATGTACTTTCTTTTAGAAAACTGGCTCAGAACGTTACTTTCTGAACTACATGAAACCATTAATTGACTTCCTATAAAAAGGACTATTAATCCAAATAATATTTTTTTCATAACAATTAGTTTTTATTTATATAAAATTTATAAGTTTTACAATTTAGACTTTTTCTAAAAAATAAGTCACATTGCAATAAAAAAAATTAATAATGAAAATTCAGCTAGCTAATGTGATATTTTCTATTTTTCAATTACTATTTCTTTTTTCAAAAGAAAGAAAAAAAATAGTATAAATACCTCCATCCAATATTTATCTACTATTTTTTGTTCAAAAAATGTTAGTTAAAACTTTATTCAAAAAAGTAGAAAACCTTTGACAATTCTTAATTTTATGTTCTTCCTAAAAATTACAAAAAATAAATGTTTTTAATATTTGATACAGAAACAACTGGGCTTCCAAAAAATTACAAAGCCCCTGTTACCGATTCCGACAATTGGCCAAGAATGGTCCAGTTGGCTTGGCAATTGCACGATAATACTGGGAAATTATTAGAAGCGAAGAACTATATTGTAAAACCTGACGGCTATGATATTCCAATTGGAGTTTCTAAAATACATGGTATTACCACTGAGCGGGCAGAAAGAGATGGGTACGATTTAAAAAAAGTTCTTGAAGAATTAAAAATAGATTTAGAACGTACCAATTACAATGTTGGACACAATATTGAATTTGATGTAAACATTGTTGGTGCTGAATTTTTTAGAATAGACAATGAAATAAACGAACAATTCTCCACTCTTGCCACTATCGATACGATGAAAACATCTGTCGATTTTTGTGCAATACCAGGAGGTAGAGGTGGTCGTTTCAAATACCCATCCTTAACAGATTTACATAAAAAGCTTTTTAATAAAGGTTTTGGAGATGCGCATGATGCTGCTTATGATGTTGATGCAACTGCTCGTTGTTTCTTCGGACTGGTTAAACATCACGTAATTCAACCTAAAGAAATTACTGATGTTGATGCCTTAGTTTATGAAGCTCCAGAATTAGAAGAAGCTAATTTTGAAGATTTTAAAGAAACTCAAACCAGTGTTGAAACTCCAATTTCAACAGGAACAAATATAAGTGCTGAATTAAAGGCTGTTCCGTTTACCCATTTACACAACCACTCTGAGTTTTCCATTTTACAATCTACCACCAAAGTTGGTGGATTGGTAGCTAAAGCCAAAGGCTTAGGAATGGAGGCTATTGCTTTATCAGATCATGGAAACATGATGGCAACCTTCCATTTTGTAAGAGATGCCATAAAAGAAGATATTACTCCTATAGTAGGTTGTGAATTTAATTTATGTGAAAACCATAAAGATAAATCACACAAAGACAATGGTTACCAAACTGTAATTTTAGCAAAAAATAAAAACGGTTATCAAAACTTAATTAAGTTGGCATCTTATGCTAACATTGATGGCTTTTATTATGTTCCGAGAATTGATAGGGAACTCCTACTCCAATATAAAGAAGATTTAATTATTTTAACTGGAGGTATTTGGGGTGAAATTCCAAACAAAATTTTATTTGAAGGAAACAAAAAAGCTGAAGAAGCAGTTGTTTGGTGGAAAGAGCATTTTGGTAAAGATTTTTACATTGAAATTAACCGACATGGAATTGAAGAGGAAAATGACATTAATAAAATGTTATTACAGTTTGCTGACACTCATGATGTTAAAATAATTGCGTGTAACAATAACTATTACACTGAAAAAGCTGATGCTATTTCGCACGATGTTTTGTTATGTGTTAGAGATGGTAAATATCAAGCTGATCCAAAAAAATATATAGGGGGAAGTAGAGAAACACGTTTTGGGTTTCCGAATGATGAGTTTTACATGAAATCTTCGGACGAAATGAAACTCCTTTTTGCTGATTTACCTCAAGCAATTGTCAATACGCAAGAAATAGTTGATAAAATTGAACGATTTGAATTAGCTAGAAGTGTATTACTTCCCAAGTTTGATATTCCAGAAGAGTTTCAAGATCCATTAGATGAAGAAGATGATAAACTGAAAATTGGTGAAAATGCTTATTTAAGGCATATCACTTATGAGGGAGCAAAAAAACGTTATGGAGAAATAACAGACGCTATTGCTGAACGATTAGATTTTGAGTTAGAAGTAATTCAAAATACGGGTTACCCTGGTTATTTTTTAATTGTTGAAGATTTTATTCGAGAAGCAAGAAAAATGGGT
>JAESTF010000322.1 GCA_016763795.1 Flavobacteriales bacterium | reverse complement strand
TAAATTTCGTTAAATTCCCATAAACAATGTCTGCTTACGTTTTAACAAAGTGATTTACCACATTTTGTATGGTGTCTGAATGGTAATAATCATCCGCATTTAAAATGGCGACAATTTCTCCACTAGCAATTTTAAGCCCCTTATTCATTGCATTATAGATACCTGAATCCTTTTCAGAGACCCAATGAGCTATATTAGCTTTATATTTTTTGATGATATCTAAAGTCCCATCATTAGATCCTCCATCTATAATTATAAATTCAATATTAGTATAATCTTGAGCAATTACACTTTTAATGGTTTGCTCAATGTATTGAACCCCATTATAGACTACCGTAATTATAGAAACTGTTGGATTATTCACTTAAACTCCTTTTTCAATTCTTTTTCCCCGCTCATTCTCAATAGCATCCGCTCAATATTTATCAGTTTTACTTTTAAAGGATGTCTATTTAAACTTCCGCCATAAGACCCTGAAACACCTTTATAAATTGGTGTTACAGCAAATATATCTATCTTTTTTTTATCTACTGGCTTTAATTTATTATAAACCACATGTTCTACAAAAACACCCTTACTATCATCAACTTCTTTATAGCAAGCTTTAAAAAAGGTTTGATAAAAATTAATTTCACATTTAAAAAATGAAGTTATCGCAATTCCTTTTTTTTGATGCCTATCAATCACAATTCCGTGATTATGTTGTTTAATTAAACGCTCAAAGTTGGTCACTAAATACCTCCCTGACACTTTAATAAACTCATTATATTTACTATTCAGTCGATTTACAATAGTATCTAACACTTCAAATTCTTGAAACCCTTTACCTTTCACATATTTGGTTGATGGTGTGCACGTTAAAAGATAAACGTTTTCTTTCTTAAATAATGTTTTAAACGCTTCATCCGACTCAAAATCATACCTCGAATTTTCAGCAAAATAAATATCTCCAGAAAAATTTAGTGTATAATATTTTAATACCTCTAAATATTCACCCCTTCTTTCTGTTGGATTGGCCTGAGCAACAAAATTACTACTAGGGGTAATAGTTGCAGTGATAACAAGACATTGCTCTTTTTTCTCCATTTTTAATCCGACAATTTCTTAATTAATGGGGTTACAATTTTTGACCAGTAAAACTTATCTGAAATTCTATTTTTAGCCTTTTGATAATTCTCTTCTAAAATAATAGCATCATTGCTTACTTTTTCTAAAAGACCTATTAATGCATTTTCATCATTAACATCAATTGCTTTACCTAATTCAAAATTGTTTGTAATGTAATTAAAACTAGACATCCCTGTTGTTCCGATTACATAATTACCAAAATACATTGCTTCGATAAAAGTAATTCCAAAGGATTCAAAAGGAGATGTTAAACAACAAATTTTCGATCTATTGTAATGCTCATAAAGTTCTTTTCTATCTTCCACATTACCTACCAATTCAATCTGATTTTTTAAATTCGGGTATCTTACGATTATTCTTTCTACTCTTTTATCAAACTCACTTTCAATTGGGCCTACAAACACCAGTTTCCAATCTTTTATAGTTGCTTTTCCGAAAGCATCCAACAACATTTCAAAATTCTTGTCTGATGCACCAATTCTTCCTACCGATAAAATAATATTTTCTTTCTGCTCAAACGCTTTTAGTGTTGGAAATTGTTTTTCCAAAAACTGATCATTAACACCATTCGTTAATAAAAGTGCTTTATCTTTTAATAGAGGAAATTTCTTTTTTAACAGTTCTAATGCTATTGGATTTTCCACAGAAATAGCCGTTAATTGCTTAAAAAAATGTTTTTCTTTTTGCTTATGAATCCAATTAAATATGGGCCTTTTTGAATACTTAATTTCTTGCTCCAACATTTCATTATACACATCCATCTTCACATATACCTTCCCATTTGGATTGTGTTTTTTATAATGAAGGGCGTAATAAATCGTTTCTTTTGTTAAATGAAAAAAGTGAATTATGTCAATCTTCTTCGCATTTTCCTCAATATACCTCATAATTGCCCGCTCCATAAATAGTTTTTTCCCACAGGGTTTAATAAAATCTATTTTTAAATGCTGAGCTTCTGAATTTAAGAAAGAGTAGTCCTCGCTATTTTTAAAACAAACTAATTTTGTTTCATATCCACCCTCTAAAGCAATGGAATTAGCGACCTGTCCAACATCCTTAATTAAATGAACATTTTCTGCAAACGGAAATATGGTAGTGAAATTTTTCAATAAATTGATAACTTACTTTTTTCTAATTGTCAAAGCTATTAAAAAAGTAATATTTTTACACTAAAATTAAGGGATTTGACGGAAACAGAAGATAAATATTTAGAACTTTTAAAAGATGTTCTTATCGATAAGGATAATGCAAACAGGTATCAACTAACACCTTATCCACCTCATAGAAGCTATTTCATAAAGAGATATATAATTAACAAGGTAATTAATACGCTTGCAAAAAAGAAGCTTATTATAACAGGAATTAACAAAAACGGAGCTAAACAACGAGAAATAGGCTTAGGTTGGCCAATTAATGGTTATAGTATGATCGGAACTAAACGATTAAACAACATCCAATTTTGTATAGAAAATGTGGTAAAAAACAATGTACCTGGCGATTTTATTGAAACAGGAGTTTGGAGAGGTGGTTCTTGTATTTTTGCTAAATCATTGTTTAATATTTTAGATAAAAACAGAACTGTTTGGGTGGCTGATTCCTTTGAGGGGTTGCCAAAACCTAATACTGAATTATATCCTGAAGATGCTGGGGATGACTTATTTTCATTAGAACAACTTAGAATATCTAAAGAACAAGTTGAAGAAAATTTTGAACGATTTAACCTTTTAGATGGCAACGTTAAGTTTCTTAAAGGATGGTTTAAAGACACCCTACCAAACGCTCCAATTGATAAATTAGCTATTATTCGTTTGGATGGGGATATGTATGAATCTACAATGGATGGTTTGGTAAATCTTTACCACAAACTATCTTCTGGAGGATATATTATTATTGATGAATACGGAACAATTCCCGCTTGTAAAAAGGCTGTTCATGATTTTAGAGATAAAAATGGAATTACCGAAGAGATCCTAAACATTGATGATTCTGGATATTACTGGCAGAAAAAATAAACATTGAAAAACCACTTTATTCATATAGGAATGCCTCGAACTGGAACTACTTTTCTTCAACGAAAAGTCTTTCCAAATATAGATGGATTTCAAGCATATAGTCTTCCCTATTCTCATTATAATGAAGCTTTTCATAAAATGATTTATATGGATGATTCTCTTTATGATGAGAATGAATTCAAACATGAAATTGCTCAACTCAAAGGTGACAATATCATTTTATCTAATGAAAACTTTATTGGTCAATCATTATTCTATCATCATTCCAATAGAACGAGAATAGCACAAAGACTACATAAAGCAATGCCCAATGCAACTATTATTCTTTACCTCAGAAATCAATTAGATCTATTAAAATCCTTATACCTGATTACCGTTAGTTGGAAAGAAAATAAAAGCCTTGATGATTTTGTTTGGACAAAAAGAGAACCTTACACCATAGAAGACAGTCATAATGGAAAAGTAGAGTATGGGGAGAAAGATGGGTACTACAGTACATTTGAAACACATGAACATTTGGACGGTTACATTTACAACAACCTTATTGAGCTTTACAAAAATTTGTTTCCAAATGTTGAGATTATCCTTTATGAAGATTTTATAAGCAAGCCTATTAAGGTGCAAGATAGATTAGAACGTATTTTTAATGTTACGTTTAATGAAAAGGTTTCTTCCTCTTTTAAAAATAAAGAAGTAATTAATCAAGGAGTAAACAAACGACAAGCTGCATGGTTAAGTAAGCTTAATAAATGGCATGATGTTGTTGAGGGGAGTAACTTTAACTCAAGAGCTTTAGTTAAACTAAAACGATTGGTAAAAAAACATATTCATTCTGATAAGGAATTAGAGTTTAGTCCTGAAGTGAAACAAAAAATCATTGATTTTTATCGCCCATACAATCAAGAATTAGCAAAAAAATAT
>JAESTF010000321.1 GCA_016763795.1 Flavobacteriales bacterium | reverse complement strand
CCAAAAGATGTTAAAGGAACTGCTAGTATGACTTATACACACAAAATAGGTGATGATGATCAATGGCTCTACCTTCCTGCTTTAAAAAGGGTTAAAAGAATTTCTTCAAGTAACAAATCGGGACCATTTATGGGAAGTGAATTTGCTTTTGAAGACCTTTCATCTCAAGAAGTTGAAAAATACTCACACAAATATATTGGACTAGTAAAATTAAAAGGAATTGTTTGTTATAAATTAGAAAGAGTTCCTGTTGCAAAAACTTCTGGGTACAAAACAATTACCGTTTACATCAATAAAGCTAATTTAAGACCTGAAGCTATTATTTTCTTTGATAGAAAGGGAAGTAAATTAAAAACATTAACTTACTCTAAGTACAACCAATATTTAGGAAAATACTGGAGAGCTGATGAAATGAAAATGATTAACCATCAAAATGGTAAAGAAACGTTATTAAAATTTTCTAACTACAAATTTAATAACTCGGAAATTACAGCAGAAAGTTTCACTCAAAACAGTTTGAAAAGAGCAAAATAAATGATGCTTAACAAAAATTTTATTGCATTCATCCTATTCCTATTTATAGGAAATAGGATGAATGCTCAAGTTATTGACGAAGAAATAATCGAAGAGGAGATCTTAGAAGAAGAGATCTTTGACGAAAACATCTCTGAAGATGCTGTTATTACTGAAAACACAATCAATTCTCCGCTAAAAGAAAAAACCTTAAAGAAAGAAATCTCAGGAAACATTAGAGGAGATTACAGATTTTATCCTGAAGACGCATTATATCCAGGCCAAAAACAAGAGTATTTTTCAGCAGTGTTTAATCCTGAGCTTTATTTAGAGTGGGCGAAAGGAAATCAACTCATTCAATTTAAAGGGTTTAGCAGATTAAACCAATATGACAACAATCAATCACATTGGGATGTTAGAGAACTTTACTATCAAAGCGTTTTCAAAAAATGGGAATTTAGCATTGGAGCCAAACAAATTTATTGGGGGTTCACTGAGTCAAACCATTTAGCAAACATTATCAATCAAGATGACTTTTTAGAAGGAAACGATATCGAAAATAAATTAGGCCAGCCAATGGTTCACTTATCATTTTCACCAAAATTTGGAGTATTCGATTTAATGGTAATGCCCTATTTTAGAACTTTAGAATTTCCTGGACAGAATGGTCGAGGAAGGCCACCTTTTCAGATTGCAGATAAGTCTCTATATGAAAGCAAACAAAAAGAATACAATCCAGATTTAGCGTTACGATGGTCACACAGCATTAAATCTTTTGATTTAGGTGTTTCACATTTTTATGGAACTAGTTGAACACCCATTTTTGAAACTACTTTTTCTCCAAGTTTAAACTCAATTATTATAACTCCTTACCACGAGTTAATCAATCAAACAGCTTTAGAGTTTCAGTTAACCACAGGAGCTATGCTATGGAAACTAGAGGCTATTCATAGATTTAGTGAAAGAAAAACAATTAAAGCTTTTACAGTAGGTGGAGAATATACTTTTAGCAACGTTTTTAAAACCGATTTAGGATTTTTAGTAGAATATACTTATGATGATAGAGGAGATGAATCCATTAACGGATTAAATGATGATTTCTTTGTCGGAATGAGAATTGGGTTTAATGATAAACAAAGTACAGATTTCCTTGGCGGAGCAAATATTGATAGAGAAAAAGGAACAATTACCTTTTTTATCGAAGCCAATAGAAGAATTGGAGACTCATGGAGAGCAAGTGTAAAAGCTCTTGGTTTTGACAAGGTTGATGAAACTGACTTCCTATATCTAATTAGAAAAGACGGATTTGTAGAGTTTTCATTGGCTAAGTATTTTTAATGAAGCGGGAAGGAATAAGTACTGTTTCGAGTAAACACTGGATTGATGAAAGAGGCTTTCTTTACAACAAATTTCACGGAAATTCTTTTAAAGATGAATTTAAAATAAAGATTGTAAGAGATTCGATTTCTACGATTCTTGAACTATGCAATGATAAAGCCTATCCTTTTCTTATTGACTGCACAATTTATATGGGGTTATGAATCCTGAAATAAAAAAATATTAGCAAAAAATAGTGCTTTAAATAAAATTAGAGAAGCTGAAGCATTTGTTGTTGACTCACTCAGTACTCGGTTAGTAATAAACTTCTATCTTAAATTTAATAAACCTAATTGCCCCTACAAAATTTTCAATAATAAGCCTGATGCCATTAAATGGCTTTTAAAAAATTAAGCTATTCTATAATAAGAAGTCAGAGAGCTTTTTTCCCTATTAACTAATCGTTGTTAATTCTTTCATTTCTAATACTTCTCTGAGATTCATTTAGGAATTATTTTTACACTTATAAAATCATTTATTCTCGATACTTTTTTTGATTTTGTCAGTTCGAGTGTTTTGATGTCATACTGAGCCTGTCGAAGTATAAATTGAAACATATCGAGAATCAAAAATCACTCGAATTAACAATGATATTGTAACAGTTTAGAAATGACTAAAAAAATTCTTTTAAGCCTATTCCTTTTATTAATGGCAGCGGTAAGCATTATTGCTTATAATTTTTATAAAAATATAAAACAGCCTATTAACAAAACTACTTTTGAAGCAATCCCTCAAAATGCAGCCTTAATTCTTAAAGAAAACAATTTTAACGCTTTATACACTAAGCTTTCTACTACCAATATTATTTGGGAAGAACTCATTACCAATACGGAAACAATTAATAAAACAAATGCTAAAATACACTATTTAGATTCTTTATTAAACGGTCCTTTTAAACCTCTTTTTATTGATAAGCCTATCATATCATCACTACACCTTTCAGGAGCAAATGATTATGACTTTATTTTTTACATCCCTATAAATGATGGCATTACTGAAAGTTACTTAATTAGAAAAATAAAAAGTGTTACCCGTAAAAACCCTGAGGCTAGAACTTATGATGGCGCAAATATTCATACACTATTAACAAATAACAATGTCAAAATTTCAATTATTATTTATAAAAACACATTAGCCTTTAGTTGCAGTACCGTTTTAATTGAAGATGTTATTCGGCAATTAAATACTGAGAGCAGTTTATTAAACGATGTTAAATTTTCTAAAATGATTGCTAATTCTGGCCAATCAGAAGATGGAAATCTATTTATTAACAATAAATACTTTTCTAAAATTGTTAACCAGTACATTAATAAACCAACAAAAGAATATGCTATTAATTTTGAAAACTATACAGGCTGGACAGAGCTTGATATTACGTTAAAACCAAACTCTTTAAGTTTTAACGGTTTTAGTTTTTCTGATGACACAGATAACAACTGGATTACGTTATTTAAAGATCAAAAACCGCAAGATTTAGACATGTTATCTATTATCCCTTTTAACACAGCTTTTATTTACCATTACGGTTTAAGTAATGCTAGCAGCTTTTTTGATAACAGAAAATTAGCATTAAAAAATACCAATCAGTTTTTTAATTACCAGAAATATTTAGATCAACAAACCTCCAACTATGGAATTGATTTAGAGGAAGAGCTAATTGCAAATATCGGAAACGAAGTTGCTTATATTATTACAGAATCGTTAACGGATGATTTTTTAAACAATAAATTTATTGTTTTCCATACCAATGATATTGATAAAACAACGACTGATTTACTAAGTATTTCGTCAAAAGTAAATACCGAAGAATTTGAAACAATTTCTTTTAATGATTACTCCATCAATAAAATTGAACTTAAAAATGTTTTTAAAAATTTACTAGGAAAACCTTTTGTCAATCTCGACAATCACTTTTACACCATTATTAAAGACTATGTAGTTTTCGGGAATTCCGAAAGTGGACTAAAAACTTTTATAACCAATGTTATCAATAAAAAAACACTAAACAACAACGATAATTTTAACACATTTAACGACAACTTATCTTCAAACAGCAACATTTTTATTTATAACAATATTGCTCGTTCAATTAATTTGTACAAGCAATTTTCTAAAGAAAGTTTTATTCCTGTTTTTGATGAAAAAATTGATGTCTTTAGAAAATTTGAAGCAATTGCTTTTCAAATAAGTGCCGAAAAAAATGGTTTGTACTACAATAACATTCATTTAAAATACAATCCCGTTTACAAACAAGAAACCGCTTCGTTATGGGAGTTAATGCTAGACACAACTATTAGTTCAGCTCCTCACATTCTAATAAATCATAAAACAAAAGCAAAAGAAATATTTGTACAAGATGATGCCAATAAAACTTACTTAATTAGCAATATTGGCAAGATAATTTGGACCAAACAATTGCAAGCCCCGATTATTGGAAAAGTACACCAAATAGACGTGTATAAAAACAATAAATTACAGTTATTATTTAACACAAAATCTAAAATTTATTTGATTGATAGAAATGGAAACGATGTTGAAAGTTATCCTGTAAAATTACCAAGTAATGCCACTAACGGAATTACACCGATGGATTATTCTCACAACAGAAATTATAGATTATTAATTGGTTGCGCAGATAATATGGTATACAATTACGATATAACTGGAGCTAAGGTTAAAGGCTGGGAATACGCTCCTGCCAATAGTGCTGCAAAAGGAAAAATTTGGCATTTTACTTTAACCAATAAAGATTACATAGTTATTCCTTTACAAAATGGAAAAGTAAAAGTGATACAACGAAACGGTAAAGACAGGCTAAGTATAGAAAAAAAACTAGTAGTTTCTGCTAATCCTATTTATCTAAAAACTGGTAGCGATTTAAGTAAAACCTATTTAATAACTACAGATACTTTAGGAAATGTTACTAAACTCTTTTTAAATGATAAAACTGAAATTATTCAGTTTGAAAATGATTTAAAAACCAATTTTAATTATTTCGATTTTGATAATAATAAGTCTAATGACTTTGTATTTAGTTATGAAAATTCTGTAAAAATTATTGATTCAGATAAAAAAGAAATCTACGAGAATGAGTTTGAAACTGCTATTACGCACAATCCTCAATTCTTTAAATTCTCAGATAAAACTACTCGACTAGGAATTATAACTAAAAATCAGATTTACTTAATCAACTCTCAAGGAGAAATTGAAGATGGTTTCCCTTTAGCAGGTTCTACTCCATTTATCATTACTGACATTAATAATGACAAGACCAACAACCTGGTTGTTGCTCACGAAAAAATGATTTATACCTACAATTTAAAGTGATTATTCTTACGCTACTATAAAGTCATCTGACTTTCTCATTCAATTTCTGTACTTTCGTTTAACAACATGTAAGAAACATTAAAACGTTCCCAACAAGGACGTTAGGGTAAATTAAAAAAATGACAGACGAAATAATAAAACATATCGGACAACTAATACCTTTGCAAGAAGATGATTTAAAAAAATTCCTTTCAAAATTTAAACCTGCATCATTAAAAAAAGGAGAATATTT
>JAESTF010000320.1 GCA_016763795.1 Flavobacteriales bacterium | reverse complement strand
TTGTTAGTGCTGATAATTCAGGAATGAATGATGCTCAGGCTATATTATTAACATCAAGTGCTTTTGAGTCACAAATTAGTTGGTTCCCTTGGGTTTTAACTGGTGCTGTTATTTTATTTGCTTTCAGCACAATGATTTCATGGTCTTATTACGGTTATCAAGCTTGGTCTTATTTATTTGGAAGATCTAAGAAAGTCGAATATACTTACAAATTATTATTCTGTGTTTTTGTAATTATTGGTTCTGCGGCTAGTTTAGGTTCAGTTATTGGGTTTTCAGATGCTATGATTTTTGCTATGATGGTCCCAAATATGGTTGGATTAGTCCTATTATCGCCCAAAGTACGTGATGAACTAAAAACTTATTTATCTAAAATTAAAACATTAAAATCAGCTAAATAATAATGAGCATTAAAGATTACTTTTCTTTTACTCGTGGCGAGAAAAGAGGAACAGTAGTTTTTCTCCTTATTATTATTGTATTAATTATAGCTAATTTTTCTGTCGATTTATTTAAAAAAGAACACCAAACAGATTTTTCTGAATTTGAAACTGCTATTAATGAGTTTGAAAAAGGAATTGATGGCAGAAAAAACAGTTCAGAAACAGAAACGCTTCAATTAGAATTATTTGAATTTAATCCAAATACCATTTCTAATAGCGGGTGGACTAAGCTCGGTTTTAAGTCTTGGCAAATAAAAACCATTAACAACTATAAAGCAAAAGGTGGAAGTTGGAAAAGTAAAGCTGATGTCGCCAAAATTTATGGTTTAGAAAAAAATCATTTTCTACAATTAAAACCATTTATTTTATTACCTGACTCACATCAAAAAAAATCTAAACCTTACTCAAAAAAAGAAAATAAAAAAATAGAATATTTCGAGTTTAATCCAAATATCATTTCCAAATCAGAATGGAAACAATTAGGTTTTAATGATTGGCAAATAAAAAACATTTTCAATTACAAATCGAAAGGCGGTAGCTGGAGAAGTAAAGCTGATGTGCAACAGCTTTATGGATTAGATGAAGCCGACTACTACAAATTAGAACCTTATATTTTACTACCTGATAAAGCAGAAAAAAAACAATACACATCAAACAAAAAAGATTACACTAAAAAAGTAGATATTAATGCTGCTACTGTAAAAGAATTAACCAACCTAAAAGGTATTAATTCAGAAAAATATGCCGCTATTATCATAAAACATAGAGATAAGATAGGAGGATTTACATCAAAAGAACAGCTTAAAGAAGTTTGGAGCATGACTAACGAAACCTACAACGGATTTATTAGTCAAGTAATTATTGGAGACTACGAACCTTCTCAAGTAAATATTAATTCTTCTTCAGCTTCTCAATTACAGAACCATCCTTATATCAATTGGAAAACTGCCAAAGCTATTTTTAAATACCGAAAAGCAAATGGTAACTATAAAAAAGTAGAAGAAATCAAAAAGATACATCTTATTAATAAAAAAACATATTTGAAAATTTTACCTTATTTAGAGGTGAAATAATAAAAATAACTACAACTTCGTTAAAGGGATTAGGAGTATTTTGGTTTATAATCTCCCTTCAAAGAGAGACTTTTAATATTATTATGAAAAGAATATATAGTAGCCATTGGTCAGATTATGAATTAATTGATGCAGGAAATGATAAAAAAATAGAACGTTTTGGAAATACTATTCTTATCCGTCCGGACAGAAATGCCTACTTCTCTCCTATCCTATCTCAAAAAGAATGGAAACAAAAAGCACATTTCGAATTTATTGAAGAAACAAGTAGCAAGGGAATATGGAAAACATTAAAACAAAATACGCCTAAAGAATGGCAAATTAATTATAAAGGATGTGTCTTTAATTTACGTTTAACCAAATTTAAGCACATTGGGGTATTTCCTGAACAACAAAGCAATTGGGATTTTATTAAAACACAACTTTGTTGCACCGAGCCTTTCGAAGAAAAAAAATTCTTAAATTTATTCGCTTATACAGGTGGAGCTTCGTTAATTGCTAATTCAGCTGGAGCAAATGTATTTCATTGTGATTCGGTTAAGCAAATCATTTCATGGAGTAAAGAGAATATGGAAAGCTCTAATCAATCGGATATTCGCTGGGTATTTGATGATGCCTTAAAATTTGCAACAAAAGAAGTTAAAGGAAAAAAGAATATGATGGTATAATTATGGATCCTCCAGCCTATGGTTTAGGTGCAAAAAAAGAACGCTGGAAAATCGAAACTAAATTTCCAGAATTAGTAGAAGTAGCAAGTAAGCTCCTAAATAGAAATGGGTTTTTAATTATCAATACCTACTCTCCTAAACTAAAAGAAGAAAATATCCAAAACATAGTAAAAGAACACTTCTCTAATAAAAAAATAGAAATCAATAAACTTTCGCTTAAAACTACTACAGGAAAAACATTAGAATATGGGGAGTTAACAAGAGTCTATTAAATCAAAAGCAAGAGAATTCAACAAATATTTTCTTTCTGATTAAGCTATTTTTTATATGTTAGTTCTGTCTATAGAAATTTTTTAAAGAAAGTACTGATCGGAAACAATTAAAGAATGATAACAAAATCATAATCTTTTATTTTTTATAGATTAATATGACAGAACCTTTTGCTGTTTTGTAACGTTTTGTATACGCTTTCTTCTTCTGTTGAAGCTGAAATCAGACTATCTTTACTAGCAATCGAAATCAAAACTATCTACCATAAAAACAAAGCAGTACAGATGATCTTTACTAGTATTAATATTAATTATTTCAGCTTTTTTAATTTGAGTTGTTTTGCCAAATATTTTATTACCTTTGGACCTTTTTTTAAAAAAATACAAATATAAATACATGATTATAAGAAAGTTATCTAAAGCAATAATACTACTCATTTCCCTTTTTGGAATATTATCAACAGTATCTGCTTCACACTTTTCTGGAACAGAAATCACCTATCAATGTACAGGAGCAAACCAGTACCTCGTTACATTAAAGTTTTATAGAGATTGTGATGGTGCAACAATGCCTACAACTACTGTTTTAAATTATAGTTCTGTATCATGTGGTATATCTGCTAACATTTCATTAAACTTACAATCATCTAACGATATTACTCCTCTTTGTTTATCAGCCACGAGTTCTTGCTCTGGAGGGAATAATGCTGGAGTTGAACAATATATTTATCAAGGCATAATAAATCTCCCTATCTCCTGTAATGATTGGATTTTATCAAGTTCAGGATGCTGTAGAAATAGTTCTATAACCAACTTATTAAATCCCGGAAGTCTTGGGATGTATGTAGAAGCAACTTTAAACAATGTTTTAGCTAATTGCAATAATTCCCCATCTTTTACTAGTGCACCACAATTATTTTCCTGTGCAGGCCAAACCATTAATTACCAGCAACTAGCTTATGATAGTGATGGTGACTCACTTGTCTATTCACTCGTAAATGCAATGCAAGATGCTACTACACCAGTAGCTTATGCTGGAGGATTTAGTGGAACAAATCCATTTACATCTCCAGCTGTTATCAATCAACAAACAGGACAAATTACGTTTACACCTCTAATACAACAAGTTGCTGTAATCGCTGTTTTAATTGAAGAGTATCGAAATGGAATATTAATAGGCTCAATAGTTAGAGATATTCAATTCATTATAAGCAACTGTTTAAATACAATTCCTTCATTGTCTGGAATAAATGGTGTTCCAGGAGACTTTGAAATATTGGCCTGCGAAGGGAGCACTATTTGTTTTGATGTAAATGGGAATGATGTCAATGTTGGTCAAAATATTAACATGACGTATAGTAATAACATTCCTGGAGCCTCTTTTGTTCAAATAGGGACAGGCTCAGCTGTAACAGGAACTTTTTGTTGGAATACGAGTATAGGTGACGTAGGAACTTATGTTCTATCCATTAATATTGAAGACGATGCATGTCCTATGGTTGGTCAAAATGCACAAACTTACATCCTCAATATCATTCCTAATCCTAATCCTCCAATAATTGCCAGTAATAATGTAAGTATATGCGAAGGTGATACCGCATCAATCAACGCAACAACTACTGCTCCTTCTGGAACAATCGCTTCAACCTCTTGGAGTCCTGCCTTAAACATAAGCAACCCCAATAATTTATCAACCAATGTTTTTCCAAGCACAACAACCTCTTATACCGTTACACTAAATTATACTGATGGATGTATTGCTACTGATGTAGTAAGTGTTATAATTAATGAGACACCTATTGCCTCAGCTTTTCCTAGAACTAAACAAGTGTGTGGAGGTTCTAACTTTACTTTAACAGGTAGCACAGACATAATTGGGAATACCTTTGAATGGTTTGACCCAAGTGCTACTTCTCTAGGTTCTGGAACAGTTTCTGGTGCTCAAACATCACTTACTATTACAACGCCTACAGCCACTGGTACATACCCATATGTATTACAAGTTACTAATAGTAGTACAGGTTGTGTTGCTACTGATACTACCTTTTTAATTATTGGGACTCCCCCTATACTAGCAAGTTGTGTAAATATTTATGTTTCTACAACAGGAACTATTACAGGCCAAGGAACTCAAGCAGACCCGACTACACTTGTTGAAGGAATAAGCCGTGCAGCTTGTAATAACGCTGTTATCAAAATTGCTACAGGAACATATAATATAAACAATGCCTTAAACTTAGGTAGCTTTTTAACGTTAGAAGGTGGTTTTATGGAAGGAAATGCTTGGACAAAAACAAGTACTCCTGGTGCAACAACAATAAACAGAACAACCGCTAATCCTGAAGGAACTATTAATAACCAACGATTAGTCACTTTTTATGGAAATAGTAATACAGGATTTAGGTTACAAGATTTAACAATAACAACAGATAATGCCAACCAACCTGGTATGTCTACCTATGGCATTCATTTAAGCTCATGCTCTAATTATGATATTGTTAGATGTCAAATAAATGTTGGAAATGCAGGGAATGGGGCTTTAGGTACTCCAGGCATAAATGGTCTTAATGGGTTTAATGGTGCTAACGGGAATGGTGGGGACGGTGATGATCAAAGTGACTCAGGTGAGGGTGGTAATGGAGCTACAGGTGCTGGCACAAATTCAGGCCCTGGAGGGAATGGAGCAGGAAACCCTGCTGGTTGTTGTAGTACTGGAGGAACTGGGGCAAATGGAACTGCGGCTAACGCTGGAAACCCACGTTCTGGTGGTGGTGGTGGTGGTGCTTCGGGTGGAGAAGATGACAATAATGGCGGCAACGGTGGTGCTGGTGGTAATGGTGGTGCTGGTGCTACTGGTGGAAACAGTGGGGCTGGAGGAAATGATGGCGGTAGTGGTGGCGGTGATTGCGGTACTGCAGGTGCAAATCGGGCTCTAGGCAATAATGGAACAACAGGAACAACAGG
>JAESTF010000319.1 GCA_016763795.1 Flavobacteriales bacterium | reverse complement strand
TACAAAAGTCTTTTGACCGAAATGGGTTACCAAAACATACAGCCTTACTTGTTGTACATTAAGAGTGGGGAGTTGGTTGCTGTTTAGTGTTGTTGCTATTCTAAAAACTAACTACGTTATTGGATAATTATTAACCTAGTGCGGCTATTAGTTCAAGCTTTTCAATTACAAAAGCTCTTCTTTCCTCAGCAGTAAAAGGATTAATATGACATTCTATGATTTCATTTCGTGACGAATGGGATAAAATTTCATTGCTCATTAATTTCAAAAAACGCTGAACATTTTTATCTGCCTTAGTTACATCATCAATTAAACCTATATTATTGTCAATCACATAGATAATATCTTCAAAATCATGACTCATTCTTGGGTCACTACCTCTGCTATTGTAGGCTTCCCATTTTGTAGCTAGGAATAAACTGACGGGTAATATCTTTATTTCGGTTTCACCAATTTTTACAGGGTATGCTTTCTTAAAACCAGGTTTTAACCAACTATTTGTTGGACCAAGTGGAGTTTCTTTATAAGGTATAAAATCAATTAAAATATCTTCAAAAGTATATCGGTACATTACTGTTGCCGTAGTTGCAGGATAAATCTTTTTACGGGCTAATTCCTCTCGTAACTGATCCATTTCTGAGTATGAGCTAATTTGTACCGAAATGTCAATGTCTTTGGTTGGTCGAGGTTGCTCAGATCCTTCATCAGTAACATATAAACTAACAACTGCACCGCCAACGAATATTACATTTTCATTAAGATCTCCTAATGCTAGGGCCACTTTTTCAACAACCTTTAAATTGATGGTTTGATTTTTAAGCATGTTGTAGCCTTTCTTTTATCATTTCAAGAGCAAGCTGCTGTTCTCTTACTTTTCCTACTCTTATCGCATCAACCAAAGCCATTAGCTCATAGTATTTACTATCTTTTTGACAAGCGGCTGCCATTTTAGGGTGTAAAGGTTCTATTGCTTGACCTCTAAGGTTTCCTTTAGCATATGGCCAAACAAATTGTTCTTCGCTCATTATTTGATTATTTAAAGGAGATGCTGAATGAGCAGTCGCAATACCCCTCACCATTGCTCCTGGTTGTTGTGGATAAACATATTTTAACCCAGATTTTATAAAATCTAATACTGCTAATTTCTTTAACGTTCTTTTGTCACTACTTATTAGCCCAGCGATAACTGAGCGATTGATACTTTCACTTATTTCACTTGGACTTATCTCTAGTTCATAAGCTAAGTCTTTCATGTACCAGTTGTTTTGTTCTTTAGTAGCTATTTTGAGTAGAACTGCTATGTCACGAGGGCGCATACCGCTGTGCTTTTTCATACTGTTATCTTAAAATTAATACAAATATACTATTATATTCTTGATTCGCGATTCGCGAATTAAGAATACTGTATTGTTACAAGATAAATTCACATAACATATTTGGTAGATTATAAAACAGGCGAGCAAAGCCCAGCCCACGAAAAACAATTAACCAATTACAAAAGTCTTTTGACCGAAATGGGTTACCAAAACATACAGCCTTACTTGTTGTACATTAAGAGTGGGGAGTTGGTTGGGGTTTAATTCGGCAATCTTTACAAGTTCGAGTGTTTCGATTTTTTATCGGAATGTATCGAGAGCGGCAACAGCTTATTCTCGATACATTTTTCGTTCCTCAAAACACTCGAACTGACAGCTTTTTCTCTGTTTAATATGATTGTTATTATTTATAGTTTTCAATAAAATACGCTATGTACTCAGAAATTTTAGTGCCTAAATAATAAGGTAGGTTCATTAAGTAGTATGGCTTTTTTGTTGTAGGAGTTATGTGTTTTTCTACTTTAAATTCTCCAGCATGAATTCGAATTGCATAAGGGTGATTAGCTCTTTCAATAAATTGATGTAAAGATTTTAGTTTACCTTCTTTTCCTGATTTTATTTCAATAGGGATTACTTTGTCCATAAACTGAACAATTAAATCTACCTCTGATGATGATTGTGTTTTCTCTCTTACCCAAAAATTAGGTTGCTTATATTTTAATGTATTTAAAGATATTAATTCTTGAGTAATTAAATGAGGTATAATTGCACCTTTGTAGGCTGTATTCAAATCGTCTAAAGCCAGCATATCTGCTTGTATGTTTAATTCGTGATTAACTAAACCTGTATCTAAAAATTGTAGTCGGGGCGATTTTTTTAAATCGGGGATTATTGGCGGTTCTAGATTGGTAGCTGGATAAATGATTTGAATAATTCGAGCGTCATTAAGGTTTCGCATGGCTTCTCCAACCTCACGTGATTTATAGTTAGAGTTTCCGAAATTTTGAAATTTGATACGCTGATCTAAATACAAGTGAGCAGTATTCATAATGTGTTTAATTACCCGTGCATCTGTGGCATTGGTAGCATATTTTTCTACATCATCTTTATAGGTAGCCCATATTCCTTCATATATTGTTGATAAATCGGAAATACTTTCGGTAGTTAAATATGTTTTTACTACTTCAGGCATTCCCCCAATAATGGCATATTCATGAAACTGTTTTAACAATAATGAATGAGCAAATTGTTGAACCGGCAGTTGATTGATTTGCTCAAAAGCTCCGGTATGATTTTTTGCTTCTAAAAACTCTATAAAGTTGAGTGGGTGTATGTATAAATAAGTGACTCTTCCAACAGGAAAGCTTTTAACTTTATGCATAACGTGTTCGAATAGAGAGCCTGCAGAAATTATATGTAATTCGGGAATATCTTCATAAAAATAGCGTAATAAAGCTATCGCTTCTGGAGATTCTTGTATTTCATCAATAAATAATAAGGTGTTTTTTATTTGTTTAGAATCTATACTATACGCAGCAAACAGTGCATTTACAATAGTCTTCGCATCGTTAAAGGTTTTAAAGTACTGTAAATCAGTAGCCCGCTCCAAGTTTAAACTGATACTGTGCGTGTAGGTGCTAGCAAACTGGTTAATTAGGGTGGTTTTACCTACTTGGCGAGCTCCTCTTAAGATTAAGGGCTTACGAAAGGGATTAGCTTTCCATTGTTCTAACTCTCTATATATGTGTCTTTTAAAGTTCATTTAGAAGTAAGTTTATTTCTATTTTGTAACAAAACAAAGGTGAATATATTAATTACTTGTAACAAAACAAGGGTAAATGTATTGATTATTTGTAACAAAACAAAGGCTATTTTATTTTATCATAGTATGATATGATGTAAGGAAGTCTTTTAGCCGAAATGGGTTACCAAAACATACAACCTTATTTGTTGTACATTAAGAGTGGGGAGTTGGTTGGGGTTTAATAATGTATAAGCGACTAATTTAATGCCGCTTATACATTATTGGTAATTGATTTAACTTACTTCATCTTTTTTATGAATGTTTGTATTTCATCCAAATGTTTCTGTTTTGTTTGTTTGATGCTAATATTATTAGCGGTATCAACAGCTCCATTAAATATATGGCTAATGTTTAATGCAGATCCTCTACTTGCAGTATGACAGGAGAAACAATTCCCTAAATTAGAAACATTCTGACCGTGAATACTTGTAGGAGCAAACCCTAGTTGCTCATAGGTTTCCATGGTAATATTGTATGCCGAAACCGAACCTCTTGTTAATTTACCTGGAGCCGAAATTCCAATTGAATCAGATAATGAGATTAATAACGTTGCTTGTTCAGTTGGATAATTATAATGTTCCGTATCAATCCAAATGGAACCATTGTAGAAATAATTATTCCAAACATCAGTTAGTTGTTCATGAACGCTAATATTAATAGCATCAATATTGTTGTAATTTTTAGGTTCCTTTTGACTGGTTAGCAAAAAAGAATCTTGTGCCTGACGAGGAACTCCAAATTGGTTAACAGCAAAGATATTAGTACTATCACTCTTGTATGTAATGTTTGCAAGTGTTCCTACTGCATTAGAATCGAAAAAGAGTTTATTGGTTTTTGAAGTAACATTTGTATCAGTGGTTATTGTTGCTGCCCAATCGTAATAAGGAGATAAATCATGATGCTCAAAAGTTGCCCAAACAAATTCAGGGTGATTATAGACTATACCCACCACATGCATTCCTAATAAAGCAATTCGTGTATCTATACCCTCTATGTTACCATCAGTTATAAAATAAGCGTTGGTATCCCTAAGTGCATCAATATTTACCCATGCTATTTTTAATTCTAAAGCTCCCACAGGGAAGGTTGAATCTTTGTACATGCTTTTATCCATGGGAGCATATTTTTGAATGCTTTTATACAAAGAACTATCTACATGAATGGAATAGTAAACAGTATAATTAAGATTATTAGAATTATAAGACTTATTGGTTTTTAGAATGCTATTTGTAGCTTGTTTTGCATCTGCTGCTACAAGAATAATTTTTTTGTTTACAGATTTTACTGGTATGGTCTGTGCATTGACTTGAAACAAACTGTCCATAAATAGTGGTGTACCGTTAGTATCTTCATTAGTTAACCAAAGAAATTTTTGCCACGACCATTGATGAAAGTTACAATTGGATACCGTAACATTATTTCCAAAAACACTATGACTATCTTCTTTGGGTGCATCAGTTTTTCTCTTATGTGTTATAGAGTCAATTTTAAACCAATCGGAATCTGCTAGACACGAATTATCAGTTGTTGTTGTATAATTTTCTTTTTCATGAACCTTCTCTTCTAATTCAGCGTCATTACATGATGTAACTATAGCTAAAGTTAATATTGATATGCCTAATAAATTTTTTGTCTTAATCATTTTTTTGTTTTAAGTAGTAAGTTTTTTTGTCGATTATAAATGTAGTACATTGAGGTGGCTAATTTTTTACGCGTAAATGCCTAAATTTCACTAAGTAGTTATATTTATTTATAGCAAAAATAGATGCTATTTTAAAATTGATGTTGTGGCTGAATTGTTTACCAATTTTGATGAGTTGAGAAATAAACCTTCTAATTGTTATTAAACAAGGCTGCTTCTTTATGGAGTTTATACTGAGCGATAGCCGAAGGATTTCACTTCATTTATCGCAATAAGGTAAACGAATTACAAAACAGGAGAACAAAACCCAACCCACGAAAAACAATTGGACAATTACAACAGCTTGTTAACCCAAATGGATTACCAAAAAATTACCACTTTACTTGCTGCACATTAAGAGTGCTGAGTTAAGTTGGGCGTTAGTGGTTTTTCTATAAGTAGTCGCATCCTTTAGGGTGCTATTTTTTATATATTTTGTTGGCAGTAGTTTTTGTTTTTATGTAATAGATGCCTTTATTAAGATCAGAGAGGTCAATAATTATTTTGTTCTCGTTTATTTCTATTTGTTTAGTAAGGTTGGTTACATTTTTTCCAATTACATTGTAGAGAGTGATTTGCTCCAATTCAGTTTTATTTCCTTCTAACGTTATTTGATTGGTGGCAGGATTTGGATATGTCTCCACAAATGAGTTTTCAAGTCTGTTAATATTCACGCTTTTTATTTTGGAATATTGAAACTCTCCATCAAAGTCTGTTTGTGTTAAACGATAGTAAGATATTCCATAATATGGATTAATATCGATAGTAGAGTAATTTATAAGTACATTCGAATTACCTGCTCCATTAATTATTTTTATACTTTCCCAGTCAAGCCCATTGATTGAACGTTCTAAAGTAAAATAGTCGTTGTTAATTTCAGAAACGGTTTGCCAGTCTAATTTTACAGTCTCATTACTAGGGTTGACATTAAATTCTAAAAGTTTAATAGGTAAGGATAAAACACAGGCGGCTCCATTTGGTATAACTCTTATTCCTGCTATTACAAACCTGTTTTGATTATTACTGGCAACTGAAGTTGGATTTTCAGTACCAATAACACTAATTAATTTGTGGTTAGCTGTTGCCGATTGGCCTCCAGTAATACCAGAAATATCAATTCCTTCGGTATAACCTGTAGCTGGAGTATGTGTGCTGTTTTGTCCACCACTAGTTCCATAAATGAAAATTTCAGAAGGAAGAACAGTTAAAGATGTACTCATGTTTACAATGGTTGAACCTGTTATAAACCCGTTTTCAGTAGCACATATAGTTGTAACTTGATCAACACCTTGAAGTGTAACAGCCATGGTATAATATCCATGAGCTCCAGCAAAAGGACTTGAGATACTAAAAGTTGGTATAAATGTGCCTGATCCTGCTGCGATAATTTCAGTTTCTCTTAAGTACCAAATTTCTACTCTTTGAAGCTCCGTTCCAGTTATAATAAAGCTCTCAACCGCTAAATTCATAGATTGCCCACCATAAGTAACTGCCGTAACATCATTTGTGGCATCATCATCTTCAAATGCAATAATATAGATTAATACCCTATTTGTTCCCGCTCCAACGGTGTGTGTATTTAAAGTTGAAGTCCACGAATTGGCAAGGGATACTTGCCCTGAAATAAAATAGGGATATATGAGAGCCGTTATCAGTATTAAAATATATTTCATTTTTTTTAGTATTAGTTAGAGTTAACTGTTGTGTTTTTTAACCATTTTTTTTCTTTTCTTAAAAAGAAGGGTACTGTCAATAATTTTGAGCAGTATAATATTGTACCTGTTCAGATTATAAGGTATTCAAATATAGTAAAAAAACAACCCCTATAAGAATGTAAATTACTGATAATCAGATAAGTAAAGATACTTTTAATGCCTAAGGGATTAAACTGATAAATAAGCCAGTTTGACTTATTAGATAAAAGGATATTTTTTTAAATGAAAATAATACCACCTTACTTGTTGTAGATTAAGAGTGGGGAGTTAGTTGGGCTCTAAATTCTCTTCGAAAAAAAAATATGTTATTACAATGAATAAAGCGCAGGGGAATGCTCACCTTG
>JAESTF010000318.1 GCA_016763795.1 Flavobacteriales bacterium | reverse complement strand
TACGTTGACGAAAACGGACACTTAACTGATACTCCTCCAGACCCATCAAAAAAAGCAGAGGTTGATGCCGAAGATATTGTAATTGGTATACCTAAAAAAGAAGAGGGAGAAAGTTTTAGTGGAGATTTAACAGGTAAAGTTGATTTCTTTGATACATCAAAAGGATTTGGTTTTATTATTGACAGTAGAAACCAAGCAAAATATTTCTTTCATGTTAGCCAAGTGTTAGAGGAAGTGACAGAAAATGATAAGGTTACGTATGAATTGGAGCAAGGTTTAAAAGGCATGAATGCTGTTAAGGTAAAAAAGGTTTAAGCGATATAACAAATTTATTTAAAGTCCGAAGTCAGAAGATTTTCTCCTAACTTCGGATTTTTTGCTTCTAATCAATTGTGAAACAATTAAGTATTATGAAAACGTTTAAAGAATTTAAACTCAAAAAACAGCTCAATTTTGCGATTGATGATATGGGGTTTAAAAATCCAACACCAATACAATCAGCAGCTTTTAACGTTGTTCTTTCGGGTAAAGATGTAGTTGGTATTGCTCAAACAGGAACCGGGAAAACATTTGCTTATATGCTTCCGATTCTGGAAGAGATGCAGTTCTCAAAACAAATGAACCCTAGAGTATTAGTGTTGGTTCCTACACGAGAACTAGTGCTGCAAGTTGTAGATAATATTAATAGTTATGCTGAATATTTAAGCATAAGAGTTGTTGGTGTTTATGGTGGAGCGAATATTAATATGCAAAAAGCTGCAATAATGCAAGGCTGCGATATTATTGTAGCAACTCCGGGTAGATTGTACGATTTAGCCTTACACAGAACTTTAAAGCTAAAAGGAATTAAAAAATTGGTGATTGACGAAGTGGATGTAATGCTGGATTTAGGTTTCCGTGTTCAGCTTACCAATATTTTTGAATTGTTACCCGATCGAAGACAAAACATTATGTTTTCGGCAACAATGACCGATGAGATTGATGTGTTGATTGATGGTTTTTTCTATAATCCAGAAAAAATAGCCATTGCATTAAGTGGTACACCACTTGATAATATTACTCAAACGTGTTATCAGGTTAAGAATTTTTACACTAAAGTTAATTTACTCGGACACCTTTTACAAGATAAAGATAAATTTTATAAAGTGTTGGTATTTGTTGCTAACAAAAAGAGTGCTGATCGATTATTTGCCGTATTAGAAGAAGAATTTGACACTGAAATGGGTGTGATTCATTCTAATAAATCTCAGAATTATAGAATTAGATCTATTGAGCAATTCGATAATGGAAAAAATAGAGTCTTAGTTTCTACCGATGTAATGGCTCGTGGATTGGATTTAGATAAAATTTCGCACGTAATTAATTTCGACACACCAAATTTCCCTGAAAATTATATGCACCGAATTGGTAGAACAGGTAGAGCTGAAGAAAAAGGGAAAACAATTCTATTTTTCACCAAAGAAGAACGAGAATATAAAGCTGGAATAGAAAAATTGATGAATTTAAAAATCAAACAAATTCCATTTCCATCAGAAGTTGATCACTCGGATGAATTAACGCCTGAAGAAAGACCTGAAGATGGCGAAACAAAGAACTACAATCGAAATACAAGAGATACGGAACGAGGAGCTAGTTTTCATGAAAAAAGCGAAAAGAATAGCAAAGTAAACTTAGGAGGTTCTTATAAACGAATAATTAAAACTAAGTTTAAAAAGCCTAAAACTAGAGGGGATAAAAATGTAAACAGAGGAAGAAAAAAAGGAGGGAAGTAATGAGTAAGAGAGCTTTAACAGCATATTTAAACGACCTTACAAAAAAACAATTACAAGAACAAGTTCTTGATCTATATACTCGCTTTAAGCCTGTTAAAACCTATTACAATTTTGTCTTTAATCCTAAAGAAGAAAAACTGTTGGATGAAGCTAAATTTAAAATTAGCAAAGAATATTTCTCAATTTCCTCTCGCAAACCAAAATTAAGACGTTCAGTAGCTCAAAAAATAATTAAACATTACGTACAGTTAGGTGTTGATGCTTTTGTTATTGCAGAAGTAATGATTTTTAATATTGAAATTGCTCAGCAATATTGTGCTGAAAAAACCATAAAACAAGATTCTTTTTATAGCAGTATGTTTAAGAGTTTTGAGGAAGTACTCAATTACATCAAAGAACATAGTTTGTCAACTGATTTTGAGGAACGAATTAATAAGATTGTAAAAACAACAGAAGATCAAAATTGGGTAAATGCTATTGGTTTTGAGGATACCTTAATACAATTTAATGAGCAGCATTAAAGATCTAATACTAACTGCGACAAAAGCTTCAGATTGCCAAGAAGTTGAAGTAATACAATCGTTGTGGAGTGGGTATGGTAAAATTTCGAGATATATATTAACAGGAAGTGATTTTAAAAAAATTGTTGTTAAGAATATCATTTTCCCTACTCAACCCAACCATCCAAGAGGTTGGAATACAAATGTATCTCACGAGCGTAAAGTAAAATCATACCAAATAGAAACAGTATTTTACAACAACTACAACCATTTATGTGATAATGATTGTAGAACTCCCCAATTAATTGGTACTGAAACAATAGGAGCCGAACAAGTTATTATTTTAGAAGATTTAGATGCTGCAGGTTTTCCAGTTCGGAAGATTGATTTAACAATAGAACAAGTTAAAGTGTGTTTAAAATGGTTGGCTAATTTTCATGCTACATTTTTAGGCGAAAAACCTGAAAACTTATGGGAAACAGGAACATATTGGCATTTATCTACTCGTTCTGATGAATTTATAGCAATGAATGACACTCCTTTAAAACAAGTTGCAAAGGATATTGATCAATTATTAAATAACTGTAAATATCAAACCTTGGTACATGGAGATGCTAAAGTGGCTAACTTTTGTTTTAGTAAAGACTTGAAAGAGGTTGCCGCAGTAGATTTTCAATATGTTGGTGGTGGCTGCGGAATAAAAGATGTGGCTTACTTAATGGGCAGTTGTTTGTCAGAAAATGAGTGTGAACGATATGAACAAAAGTTATTAGATTACTATTTTAATGAATTAAAAATTGCTTTAGATAAAACCGATAAGCATTTTATTTTCAAAGAATTAGAAAAAGAATGGAGGGATTTATATCCAATTGCTTGGGCAGATTTTACACGTTTTTTATTGGGTTGGATGCCCACACATCAAAAAATAAATAGTTACAGTAAAAAAATGATAGGGAAAGCGTTAAAAAATTTTAATTATTAAAGCTCAATAATTCAGAAACAGCACTTTTAAATCTTGTTTTAGACAAGCTGTTTAACGAGATATTTTCAACTTCATTTTCGCCAATAACAATTTCCTTATAACCAAAAACTGCATTATCATCTTTAACTGAATAGGCCAGGAGGAGTACTTTTTCTCCTTTAGGAATTCCGTTAACCTCATATTGATCATAATGATTCGAATTAGAGTAAGCAGGCATAACAGAATTAATATCTCTAAAAACTAATCGCACTACCATCTGAGCATCAGTATTGACTCGAATAGCTAATGCTGATGTGTTTTTAACTTCATAAAAACGATCACAATTAATCCAACCCAATTTCCCTGCTGTCATTTCATAAAAATTGATAGGTTCTTCATCGTATTCACCAAAAGGAGCATCCCAAACACTATTTTGATCTCCCTCAATAACATCTCCATACTCATCATATTGTTGTTGCTCAATATTAATTTCTACCTCTTCATCTAATTCGTATTGAGAAGTAGTATTATATATAGCAGGTTCATTTTTATTTACATTCCAATCAATAATACCATCTTTATTTCCTCCATAATAAGTAAACATATCTGGAAAAGACTTTTTTGAAGCCATTTCTACAGTATAAGACTCTCCTCTTCTTAATTTTAATTCTTCACCATTATATGTTGCTTCAATGTAAAAAGAGCCAGCAGTTTCTAACATTTCCCCATTTGCATCTGTAGTTAATCCTGAATAAATCAACGTTTTCTTATCCATAAATTCCCAGATACAAATGTCAATATTTTGATTAATAATTTGTTTGCCATTTAAGGTTTCAAAAGCATTAGGAGGGAAGTAGAATTTATTACCATTACCAGAAGTGATAGGGTTATTTGAATCCGTATAATAATCAAAACATTGTCTATCATTTTCTTCTAAAACAATCTTTCCGCTTGCTGTAAGTCGCGATTTAGGTTTGTATAACGATAAAATAGGGTATTGACTACCATAAATCACAACTAAGTTTTTTTCTTCGATTTGTAAATTTTTCGTATAATAATCAGTTACTTTTTGAATTCTGGCTTTCGCCAATTTCAACAATTTTAAATGCTGTAGCGATTCCTTTTCAGATTGACTAACTAAATCAAAATAATGGTTATTTAAATCATTCATATCATGATAAACATCATCTAACACCTTTTTGTTATTAGTAGTTAAACCTTTGTACTGATTAAATGTTATAGTTGTTTTTTGAGCTGATAAATTACAACATGAGTAAATGAAAATACTTAGAAATAGATAGGTTTTCATGGTGAGTTAGTTTTAGTAAAAAATGCCTTTGAATAATTAAATAACGACAAACCATTATTCATTATTGTTTTTATGAAATAAGAAACATTTTGTTGTGGTAAATTCAAATACATATTATTAGCTTTGTTTTATGGGGAAAGTAATCGGAATAGCTACACGAATTAAAACAAAGGCTTCAATGGAGGTTTGTACAACAGCAAACGTTTCTTTTGAGAAAGGAATTGGTAATGATTCTAGAGGGGTAATAAAAGGAGATAGACAAGTAACTGTAATGACACAAGAATGTTGGGATATTGCTTGTACTGAACTAAGTCAGAAAATGCGCTGGACAACTAGGAGAGCAAATATTTTGATTGAAGGAATTGATTTAGAAAATACCAAAGGCTGTTTACTCAAGGTTGGTAATTTTATGTTAGAAATTACAGGTGAATTAAAACCTTGCCCTAGAATGGATGAGCAAATAGTTGGTCTTACCAAAACTTTAATTCCAAACTGGCGAGGTGGTGTTACCTGCAAAATAATTAAAGAAGGTACTGTTAATGAAGGTGATAAAGTAACCATAGAAAGAGTTAAATAAATTTTCATCCTCTAAAGATCAGAATTGATTACTATATTAGTTTTCAATAGCGGTCTTATTCTTGTAGGTATATTTTTGTAAATTGTTGATTTTCATCATCTATTATATAAACAAGATAACTACGAATCTCTGGGCGTTCTTACTAATTCCATTTTTATTTATTACTCCCCTAACAGGTCAAACATACACACCCTTTGGTGGAGATTATAATCCCGATTTAAATCTAAAACTTTACAAATTTAGATGTGGTACTGCCAAAATGAATGGAATGAAAAAAATTCAAAAGATTATAAAGTTGGCTACATGTCTAGAGATAAAAATCACACTTTTATCAAACTGAACACTAAAGAATGATCAAGATTTAATAATACCAAATTTGCGTGAAGTATGATGTGGAGTTCAATCCTATTATTTAAGTAGATAAAGTATGCTACCGTTATTCCAATTGGAGTTTCTTCACGTTAATCTTCATTACATAATTATTTTTTCGTGAAAAGTAGGGGTAAGTTAAATTTCTAATGTCTTAGGATTGTAAGAGGAGAATGATTCTTCTCATTTAAGCAATAACAATCAAAAAACAAGAAAAAATGATCATAAGAACAACGCTATTAACGGCCCTATTATTAGTTTCAGTTTTAAGCTTTTCACAACAATTAACACAATCGATTAGAGGAAGAATAATTGATGTAGATTCAGAAATTCCAGTTATTGCTGCTACAGTAGTTGTAATAGGTTCAGATCCGTTTATCGGTGCAGCAACAGATATAGATGGATATTTTAAATTGGAAAATGTCCCGATAGGGAGAGTGTCACTTGAAATTTCATCCATCGGTTATGAGAAGAGAACAATGTCAAATATTGTAGTGAATTCGGCTAAAGAAGTCTTTTTAAATGTGAGTTTGGTGGAGAGCATCAATCAATTAGATGAATTTACCATCGTGGGAAACGATAAAAAAGATGAACCCTTAAATGAAATGGCGATTATAAGTTCGCGTCAATTTACAGTTGAGGAAACCAAAAGGTATGCTGGTACGCTAAACGATCCAGCTCGAATGGCTGGTAATTATGCTGGAGCAAGTAATAGTGCTGAGGGGAACAACGATATTATTGTTAGAGGTAATTCTCCTAGAGGGATATTATGGCGAATGGAAGGGATAGAAATTTCTAACCCCAATCATTTTGCTGATGAAGGTGCTTCGGGAGGACCAATCAATGCTTTAAATGGGAATATGTTGTCCAACTCAGAATTTTTAACCGGTGCTTTTGCTCCTGAGTATGGGAATGTAACATCTGGTGTTTTTGACATCAAATTAAGACAAGGAAATAATGAAAAACGAGAATATTCCTTAGGTTTAGGTGTTTTTGGTGCTGATGCTACTTTAGAAGGCCCATTTAGAAAAGGAGGTAAAGCTTCTTATTTGGCCAACTATCGGTATTCTTCATTATCAATTTTAGATGGTTTAGGCATTGTTAACTTTGATGGTGTTCCGAAATACCAAGATGGGGCATTTAACATGTATTTGCCCACAAAAAACGCAGGTATTTTTAAATTGTTTGGTTTAGGAGGAACGAGCAGTATATATGTTGAAGAGGCATTTTCGAGCGATAACGATTCTATCATTAATAGAGGAACACACTCAGGTCATTTAGCGTTTGCAGGATTAAGTCATTCATATATTCTTAACGAGCGCACCTATATTAAAAGTAGTTTATCTTATGGGGGTAATGGCAGTAAACACATTGAAGAGGAGAGAGTAAGTGATGCAGATTATGCCCTTGATGGTGAAGCGACTTTAAACAAACACACGGTGAAAGCATCAACTTCAATTAATAAAAAATTGAATGCTAAAAACAAAATAAGTGCAGGAGCAATATTAACTAACATTAACTATCAATTTGATTATTCGTCCAAAAACAAACAAAATATAATAGAAAAAGATTTTGATGTTTCTGAAAGCTCTTCATATGTTCAGTTACATGGAACTTGGAAACACCGATTTAATGAAAAACTGACCCTTATTTCTGGACTACATTATTTACAATTTAACTTAAACAATACCAATTCTATAGAACCAAGAGTAGGGCTAAGTTATAAGGTTAAATCCAATCAGACCTTTACAGTAGGTTTTGGTATGCACAGTAAGATAGAATCATTATTAGATTACACCACCAATGTTACCGACTCTAATGATGTCGTAACACAACCCAATAAAAACATAGAAATCCCTAAAGCCAGTCATTATGTATTGGGTTATGATTATCAGTTTAGTGAGAATACCCACATAAAACTAGAAACCTATTTTCAATACCTTTATGATGTACCTGTAGAAGATGATGTGAATAGTAATTACTCTACTATTAATCAATCAGACTGGTCATCAAATAAAGCGTTGGTAAGTAAAGGTAATGGTCGGAATTTTGGAATAGAATTAACCTTAGAACGCTATTTTGCCAATAATTTTTATTACCTCTTAACAGGATCTATTTATGAATCACAATACAAAACCTTAACCGGAAAATGGGAGAAAACACGTTTTAATGGGAACTATAATTCTAACTTTTTGATCGGAAAAGAGTTTAAGGTAGGAAGTACTAAGAAAAACAAAACCTTATTGGTGAGTGCAAAATTTGGTATACAAGGAGGTAATCGATATAATCCTATAGATTTAGTACAATCTAACGCTGATAACGAAACGGTTTATACCGATGAAAACTACTCAGAAAAAGGAGAAGATATATTTTATGTAAATTTT